>NZ_JBQEPA010000033.1:0-46981 GCF_052056495.1 Phyllobacterium sp. 22229 | reverse complement strand
CTCAGCCGCATTCCCGACCCGTTCTCCAACGAATATCCATCGTTTGGCGCGGCCAACAATGCGCGGCTGCGGGCGTTTCTCGATCGTTTCGGCTTCGACTACGAGTTTGCCTCGGCGACGGACTATTACGCGTCGGGCCGGTTCGACGCGACATTGCTGAAGATGCTGGCGGCCTATGACGATGTCATGAACATCATCCTGCCGACCCTTGGCGAGGAACGCCGGGCGACCTATTCGCCCTTCCTGCCCATCAGCCCGCGTACCGGCGTTGTCCTGCAGGTCCCGATGATCGCCCGCAACGTGCAAAAGGGCACCATCACCTATGAAGACCCCGATACCGGCGAGCGCATTGAAACGGAAGTGACCGGCGGCAAGGTCAAGTGCCAGTGGAAGGCCGACTGGGCCATGCGCTGGACCGCCCTTGGCGTCGATTACGAGATGGCGGGCAAGGATCTCATCGATTCCGTGACCCTATCATCGAAGATTTGCCGCGCCATTGGCGGCCGCGCGCCCGAAGGCTTCAACTACGAACTCTTCCTCGACGACAAGGGGCAAAAAATTTCCAAGTCGAAGGGCAACGGCCTGACGATCGATGACTGGCTGACCTATGCGCCAACGGAAAGCCTGGCACTCTATATGTTCCAGAAGCCGAAGACGGCGAAGAAGCTGTATTTCGATGTCATCCCGAAGGCCGTGGACGAGTATTTCACCTTTCTTTCCGCCTATCAGCGGCAGGAATGGAAGGAACGCCTCGGCAATCCGGTCTGGCATCAGCACTACGGCACACCGCCCGTGCTTGATATGCCGGTGCCCTTTGCCATGCTGCTCAACCTCGTCAGCGCTTCGAATGCCGAAAATGCCGATGTTCTCTGGGGATTCATCTCCCGCTATGCACCCGGCGTGACGCAGGAGAACAACCCGAAGCTGAACGAGCTTGTCACCTATGCGATCCGCTACTTCAATGATTTCGTCAAGCCGACCAAGAAGTTCCGCGCGGCGGACGCGGTCGAGCTTGAGGCATTGAAGGGGATTGACGCGCAGCTTGCCACATTACCGGCGGATGCCGATGGCAATACCATCCAGAATGCCATGCTGGATGTCGCCCGCGGCATCGAACGCTATCAGGATCACACGAAGAAGAGCCCGGAAGGCGGACCCGGCGTTTCGGTGTCGTTCTTCCAGATGCTCTATGAAGTGCTGATCGGGCAGGAGCGCGGGCCGCGGTTCGGTTCCTTCGTCGCGCTTTACGGCATCGCCGAAACGCGCGCGCTCATCAAAAAGGCGTTGACGGGCCAACTGGCATAGTTTTTCCATACCCGCAGCCAAACTGAGGGAGGAACGGATGATTGACCACACCGGCGTGAATGTCAGCAATTTCGAAGAGAGCAAGAAATTCTACCAGAAGGCCCTTGCCGCCATTGGTTACGAGCTGATCGTCGAGTTTCCCGCGTCGGTGACGGGAAGCGCTGATGTCGCTGGCTTCGGCGAAGGCGGCAAGCCCGACTTCTGGCTCGCCAGCGGTATCCCGAACAATCCGCCCATGCATGTTGCTTTTCGTGTCGGCAAGCGCGCGCTTGTCGATGCCTTTCACAAGGCGGCGCTGGAAGCCGGCGGCAAGGATAATGGCGAACCAGGGCTACGGCCCCATTACCATCCGGACTATTATGGTGCCTTCGTGCGGGATCCGGACAACCACAATATCGAGGCCGTCTGCCACGAAGGCTGACAGACGGAATCGTCCTACTGTGGCTTCGGCGGGAACGGTGCATCGGGCGCGGGCACTGGCAAGGGTGCCGGCTGCGGTTCTGCCGATGGCGGGGACAGGTCGCCGCTGAGCCCCGGTGACGGCAAATCGACCGCTGCCGGGAGTGATGGCGGCGGACTGCCGAAAATGCCGAGCCTTGCCTCCTCGGCCTTCTTCATGTTCGCGGCCAGGGGCGAGCCATCGCTTGCCCGCGCCCAGCCATTGTCGACCAGCCATGCGGCCAGATCGGTTGTGCCGAGCTTGCACTGGGTGGAAACGAGCGCGTCCTGAGGCTGGTCGGGAACATTGCATTCTATCGCCCGCGACCGCAGCCAGTTGCGGAAGGCCGTGCGCGCGGCCATACCGCATGGCCATACCGCCGCGCCATCGGCAGTACATGTTTCTTCCGGCGGCACGACATTGATCCCCTCGATGGCGATCCTGTAGCCTGAGGCCTCCACGGTTCCTGCCGCTGTCGCAACCGGCCGGTAGAGCAGCTTGGGCCGTGCCGTCGTGTCGACGGGTACGGGAGGAGGGGGAGGCGCAGGCGGCGACGCATGGCCTATATCACTGAGAGGCTGGCGCGGTTCAATGCGCTGCAGGGGCCCTGTTTCCTTGCCGGTCACTGAAAACCCGTCCGGATCGACCTGCCGGGCGGCAGTGGTTTGAGGAGCGGACGGCGCAGCATCCTGCAGCGGCGGTGCATCCCCGTCCGCATCATCGGGCATCTGAAAGCTTTCCGGCGATATCGTTACGTTCTGCCCGCTTAGCCCCACCGATGGCAGTCCGGCATAGAACGGGGCGATAAAGATAGAGGCCAGACAGACCCCGACCAGGATGGTCAGAATGTAAAGCGGCAGCTGACGCATGGGGAAAGGTTCCCTTTATTGGCTGGCCCACAATATCCGGGCAATCCAGTCAATATGAACGGCATCGAAGGTCCGGTTGACGTGTTCGGGATTCATCGACTGCAGTTCGATGGTGCGCGGGGTCTGGCGCGCGAGAATTTTTGCCATGACCTCGCCTTCCTTGGTGCGGACGACAACACGGTCGCCGCGGCGCACTGGCGCTCCGGGAGCGACGATGATCGTATCACCGTCGCGGTAGAGCGGCAGCATGGAGTCCCCGGAAACCTCGAGCGCATAAACCGCTTCTCCGGAACCGACAGGAAATTCAACCACGTCCCAGCCCTGGCCGACCGGGAATCCCCCATCATCGAAGAAGCCGCCGGCGCCCGCCTGGGCGAAACCCAGAAGCGGCACGGACCGCATGGCACCCACGCCGGCCCTTCCACCCTTGCCGCCGACAACCAGCGTCATGAATTCATCCAGCGAGGCGCCTGTCGCTTCCATGATCTTGGCAAGCGACTCCGTCGAGGGCCAGCGGGCACGGCCATCAACCGCATAACGCTTGGATTTGTTGAACGTGGTGGGATCAAGCCCGGCGCGCTTCGCCAGCCCGGAAACGGAAAGCGAATGACGTTCTGCCAGCGCATCGATGGCCGCCCAGATACGGTCATGTGAGAACATGGGACTCTTCCAGAAAAAGGAAAAAATACCTTCACTAAAGTTTTAGGAGGGAATTGGGGAAAAGTCGAGATAAAACGCGGAAAACTTTCTTATATCGAGAAAGAACTCGTGCATGGTTCGACGGCAATGAGGGGATCAGCAAGTGATCCCCTCATATCTCAGTCAGGCTGCCTTTTTCTTCTTGGCTTCAACCGGATAGGGATTGAAGCGTTCATAGAAGGTGTCGCCCTTCTCGGCCATGTCGAGAAGCAGCTTCGGCGCCTTGAACTGGGCACCGTATTTGCGCTGCAGGCCCTTGGCGATTTCCACGAACTTCGCTGCACCGATGCCATCGATATAGGACAGCGTTCCGCCCGTATAGGGCGCAAAGCCGAACGCCAGGATCGAGCCGACATCCGCTTCGCGCGGATCGGTGACAATCCCCTCTTCCATGACACGGGCTGCTTCCAGCGCGATGGTGAAGAGGAAGCGCTGCTTGAGCACTTCCACATCGATCTTGTCGGCGTCCTGCTGCGGATAGAGCGTCTTTAGTTCCGGCCACAGATGCTTCTTGGCGGGCTTGGCAGGATAGTCATAAAAGCCCTTGCCGTTCTTGCGGCCGCGGCGATCGTACTTGTCGACGAGCGTGTTGACCAGTTCCACATGCCGCGGATCGACGGCCTTCGGCCCAAGATCGGCAAGTGTCGCCTTGAGAATTTTCTGCGACAGATCGATGGCCGTCTCATCGTTGAGCGCGAGCGGCCCGACCGGCATGCCAGCCATCCGGGCAACATTCTCGATCATTGCAGGCGGAACGCCTTCCACGAGCATGTTGTAGGCTTCGGACATGTAACGCAGGACGCAGCGATTGACGTAGAAACCGCGTGTATCGTTGACGACGATGGGGGTCTTCTTGATCGCACGCACATAATCAAGCGCGACAGCCAGCGCCTTTTCCGAGGTCTTCTTGCCGAGGATAACCTCGACCAGCATCATCTTGTCGACGGGCGAGAAGAAGTGGATGCCGATGAAGTTCTTCGGGCGCACCGAAACCTTGGCAAGGCCGGTGATCGGCAGTGTCGAGGTATTGGAGGCAAACACGGCTGCAGGCTTCAAGACGGCTTCCGCCTGCTCCGTTGCCTTGCGCTTGACGTCGCGGTCCTCGAACACGGCTTCGATCACGAGATCGGCACCGTCAAGCTCGGCATATTGCGTGGTGGCGGTGATCAGGCCAAGCAGCTTTTCCTTGTCTTCCGCGGTTGCCTTGCCCCGCTGGATATCCTTGGTGATCAGCTCAGCCGTATGCGCCTTGCCTTTGTCGGCGGCTTCCTGCGTCTGGTCGATCAGGACAACGGGAATTCCGGCCTTGGCTGTGACATAGGCGATACCTGCCCCCATGAAACCGGCACCAATGACACCAACCTTCTTGAACTTGGTCGGCTTGACGTCGGCCGGGCGGCGCGCGCCCTTGTTCAGTTCCTGCAGGGAAACGAACAGCGAGCGGATCATCATGCCGGCTTCCGTGCTCTGCAGGATGTTGGTGAAGTAGCGCTGCTCGATTTTCAGACCGGTATCGAAGGGCACGAGGAGGCCTTCATAGACGGATTTCAGGATCGCCGCGGCGCCTGGGTAATTGCCGTAGGTCTCGCGGCGCAGAATGGCCGTGGCGGCTGGCCACAGATTGGCACCCGCTGCCGAATAGATCGCGCCGCCGGGAAGCTTGAAACCCTTTTCATCCCATGGCTGGACTGGCTTCAAACCTGCCTTGATCATCTTCTTGGCGGTTTCGACGAGCTTCTTGGCCGGAGCAATTTCATGCACAAGCCCCATGGCCTTGGCGCGGGCTGCGGTCAGGCTGGAGCCCGTCGTCATCATCTGCAGGGCATCCTGCTGGTTGGTCAGGCGCGGAACGCGCTGCGTGCCGCCCGCACCCGGGAAAATGCCGACCTTCACCTCAGGCAGGGCCATCTTCACCGACGGGTCATCGGAGACAACGCGGCCATGGCAGGCCAGCGACATTTCAAATGCACCGCCCATGCAGGTGCCGTTGATGGCCGAAACCCATGGCTT
Organism: Phyllobacterium sp. 22229; assembly: GCF_052056495.1. Lineage (NCBI taxonomy): Bacteria > Pseudomonadati > Pseudomonadota > Alphaproteobacteria > Hyphomicrobiales > Phyllobacteriaceae > Phyllobacterium > Phyllobacterium sp. 22229. The sequence continues at coordinate 41,659 of NZ_JBQEPA010000033.1, read as the reverse complement.
GCCTGATGTTTCGAGCTTGCGGAACAGGCCACCCATCTTGCCGGTGTTTTCGAACAGGAGTTCGACGGCCTTCTTGGGATCTTTGGCTTTTTCCTCCTGGAACAGCTGGAACATGCGCTTGAGCATGGTCAGGTCCGCACCGCCGGAGAAGGTATCCTTGCCCGATGTGATGACCGCGCCCTTGATCGCTTCGTCCTTGGCAACGCGGTCGACGATGGCGTCGAGTTCCTTCATCACCTCTTCGGTGAAGACATTCATCGACTTGTCGGGCATATCCCAGGTGACCAGCGCAATGCCGTCCGCGTCGACGTCGAATTTGAAGTTTGTATAGCTCATCTTCTGCTCTCCCTCAGACGCGTTCGATAATCGTTGCGGTGCCCATGCCGGCACCAATGCACAGTGTGACCAGCGCGACGTTCAAATCGCGGCGCTCCAGCTCGTCAAGCACTGTGCCGAGGATCATCGCACCGGTTGCCCCGAGCGGATGGCCCATGGCGATGGCGCCGCCGTTGACGTTGATCCTGTCGCGCGGAATGTTGAAGGCCTGCATGTAGCGCAGCACGACAGCCGCAAAGGCCTCATTCAGTTCAAACAGGTCGATATCCGAAATCTTCATCTTGGCGCGCTTGAGCAGCTTTTCCGTCACATCGACCGGACCGGTCAGCATCAAGGCCGGATCGGAACCGATATTGGCAAAGGCACGGATGCGGGCACGCGGCTTGACGCTCAATGCCTTGCCGGCGCTCTTCGAGCCGAGCAGGACACCGGCGGCACCGTCGACGATGCCGGAGGAATTGCCGGCATGATGCACGTGATTGATGGTTTCGACTTCCGGATGCGCCTGGATGCCAACGGCATTGAAGCCGCCCATTTCGCCCGGCATCACGAAGGATGGGTTGAGCGACGCCAGCGCCTGCATGTCCGTCGCCGGACGCATGTGCTCGTCGTGATCAAGGATCGTCAGGCCGTTCTGGTCCTTGATGCTGAGAACAGAATTCTTGAAGTAGCCCTTCTTCCAGGCTTCGCCTGCCCGCTTCTGGCTTTCCACGGCATAGGCATCGACATCGTCGCGGGTGAAACCGTATTTCGTGGCGATCAGATCGGCCGATACGCCCTGCGGCATGAAATAGCCGGGCAAGCCCACGGACGGGTCCATGTACCAGGCACCGCCGGACATGCCCATGCCGACGCGGGACATGGATTCCACACCGCCAGCGATCACGATGTCATCGGCACCCTGCACGATCTTGGCAGCAGCAAAGTTTACCGCATCGAGACCGGAGGCACAGAAGCGCGAAATCTGCATGCCGGGCGCCTTGAAATCATAACCGGCTTCGAAAGCCGATGAGCGCGGAATGACCGCACCGGCTTCACCGACGGGATCAACGCAGCCATAGATAATGTCGTCGACCAGTCCCGTGTCGAGACCATTGCGATCGCGCAGCGCTTCCAGCACCTTGGCGCCGAGACGGACGGCGGGCACTTCATGCAGACTGCCATCCTTCTTGCCCTTGCCGCGCGGCGTGCGGACGTGGTCATAAATATATGCTTCGGCCATTTCATTCTCCCTTTTCGAACCGCACCTCAGAGGCTGCGGGCGATCAAAAGCTTCATGATTTCATTGGTCCCGCCATAAATCCGCTGGACGCGGGCATCGCGGAACATACGTGCGATCGGATATTCGTTCATGTAACCGTAGCCGCCATGCAATTGCAGGCATTCGTCAACGATCTTGTTCTGCAGGTCACTCAGCCAGTATTTTGCCATGGAGGCAGTGACCGGGTCGAGGCCGCCATTAACGTGGCGTTCGACGCAATGGTTATAGAAGACGCGGCCGATTGTGGCTTCCGTCTTCATCTCCGCCAGCTTGAACTGGGTGTTCTGGAAATCGATGACCGCCTTGCCGAAGGCCTTGCGCTCCTTGACATAGTCCGAGGTAATTGCGATGGCGCGCTCGGCCATGGCAATGGCCGTGCCGCCGATCTGAAGACGTTCCTGCGGCAATTGCTGCATCAGCTGCACAAAGCCCTGCCCCTCTTCGGTTCCAAGCAGGTTCGCGGTTGGCACACGGACATTGTTGAAGAACAGCTCCGAGGTATCGTTCGATTTCAGCCCGACCTTATCGAGGTTGCGGCCACGTTCGAAACCCTCCTGTCCGTCCGTCTCGACCACAATGAGCGATGTGCCCTTGGCACCCTGTGACGGGTCTGTCTTGGTCACGACGACAACCAGGTTGGCGAGCTGGCCATTGGTGATGAAGGTCTTCGATCCGTTGATGACGTATTGATTGCCGTCCTTCTTGGCGCTTGTCTTCACGCCCTGAAGGTCGGAACCTGCACCCGGCTCGGTCATGGCGATGGCACCGATCAGTTCGCCGGTCGCCATCTTCGGCAGCCACTTCTTCTTCTGCTCTTCCGAACCATAGTGAAGAATATAGGGAGCAACGATCGAATTGTGCAGGGCTATGCCGAAGCCATCGACACCCACATGGCTGATGGCTTCGAGGATCGCGCTTTCATGGGCATAGGTACCGCCGGCACCGCCATATTCTTCCGGCATGGAGGCGCACAGAAGCCCGTTCTCGCCTGCAAGCTCCCAGACGGAACGATCAAAAATTTCCTGTTTTTCGAAACGGTCATAGTGCGGCAGAACCTCGGCTTCGAGAAATTTCGAAGCCATGTCCTGCAGCATCACCACATCGTCAGTCTTCCAGTCGGGTTTTGGCACGCCCAACACGTCTTCCGGCCGAATAGACATCTCTAACCTCCCTAGAAATCACCTTTCGCTGCATATGGGAGCCTCCGCTCCCTTTTGCATCAATCAGAACGCCTCCGCCGTCAACGCCATCATCGTGTCCGCGCCGGTCTGGATACGGGCGAGATGCGCCGATGTTTCCGGCATGACGCGTTCCATGAAGAATTTCCCGGTGACGAGCTTGGTCTCGTAGAAATCCTTCTTTTCGGCACCGTCTGCCAGTTTCGCATGGGATGCCTTGGCAATCTGTGCCCACATGTAGCCAAGCGACACCAGACCGAACAGATGCATGTAATCGGTCGACGCGGCCCCGGCATTGTCCGGGTTGGCCATACCGTTCTGCATCAGCCACATCGAGGCGGCCTGAAGATCATTGAGGCCTTTCTTCAGATGCTTGGTGAAGAAGGCAAGCTTTTCATCGCCGCGGTTCTCCTCGCAGAAATCGCCGACTTCCTTGAAGAACGCCATGACGGCACGGCCACCATTGGCACCAAGCTTGCGGCCGACGAGATCGAGCGCCTGAACGCCGTTGGCACCTTCATAGATCATGGCAATGCGCGCATCGCGCACATACTGGCTCATGCCGTGTTCTTCGATGTAGCCGTGACCGCCATAGACCTGTTGCGCCATCACAGCATGTTCAAACCCCTTGTCCGTCAGGACGCCCTTGAGAACGGGGGTCATCAGACTGAGAATATCATCGGCAATCTGCTTGTCACCCTCGTCGTCGGAACGATGCGCGACATCGGATTTGAGCGCGGACCACAGGATGAAGGCGCGGCCCGCTTCATTGAACGACTTGATCGTCATCAGGATGCGGCGGATATCCGGGTGAACGATCAGCGGATCAGCTTTCTTGTCCGGCGCTTTCGGTCCGGTCAACGAACGGCCCTGGAGACGCTCGCGGGCATATTCCACCGCGTTCTGGTAGGCGATTTCACCGATGGACAAGCCCTGCAGCGCAACGCCGAGACGCGCCTCGTTCATCATCGTGAACATGGCGCGCAGCCCCTTGTTCTCGCCGCCGATCAGGTAGCCCGTGGCTTCGTCATAGTTCATCACGCAGGTCGAATTGGCGTGGATGCCCATCTTCTCTTCGATCGAGCCGCAGGAGACGCCGTTGCGCGTACCGGCATTGCCGCTGTCGTCGAGATTGAACTTCGGCACGATGAACAGGGAAATGCCTTTCACGCCTTCCGGCGCGCCCTCGATGCGGGCAAGCACCAGATGGATAATGTTTTCCGACATGTCGTGCTCGCCGGCGGAGATGAAAATCTTCTGGCCGGAAATCTTGTAGGAACCATCGGCATTGGGCACAGCCTTGGTGCGCAGCAGGCCGAGATCGGTGCCGCAATGCGGCTCGGTGAGGTTCATCGTGCCGGTCCAGGTGCCATCGACCATCTTGGGCAGATAGGTCTGCTTCTGGTCGTCGGTACCATGGGTCAGGATCGCGGCGATCGCTCCCTGCGTCAGGCCGGGATACATCACCAGCGCCATGTTGGCCGAGGACATATATTCGCCAACGGCAACATGCAGCGCATAGGGAAGACCCTGACCGCCGAACTCTGCTGGCACAGCCAAACTCATCCAGCCGCCCTCGCGGTACTGGTCGAACGCGGCCTTGAAGCCTTTGGGGGTGGTGACCGTGCCGTCCGCATGACGCACGCAGCCTTCATGATCACCGGACTGGTTGATCGGAAACAGCGTGTTCTCGGCCAGCTTGGCGCCTTCGCTCAGGATTGCCGCGACGATATCCGGCGATGCATCGGCGAAACCTGGCAGGTTGTTGTAGCGTTCATAGCCCAGGACATCGTTCAGAATGAAAAGCGTGTCTTCAACGGGCGCGCGATAACTCGGCATCAGTTTCCTCCAAAACATAAACGAGCAAAACGGCCCGGAGACTTCGGTGCCGTCGGATTTTCCATCTCTCTAGCAAATTTTGACGTTTCCGTAAACGTCAAAATTTTGTGAAGTTTTGCTCCTGTGAATCAATCTTTCTGAATGGGATGCCCTGTTTAACGGGACGATGGCGATGAGAGATGGATTCAAGCGATTTCGGCCGGTGCCGCGTCTATGAATTACAATGCCAGCGTATCACATTTTTAACGGTTGCAGCCCATCTCTTAACCAGTTGTTTACCACGTTTCGCCAATGTCACGGTGTCGGTGAACCGTGTCTATGAGTGATTTGTTTTTCACGGCTTGTCGGACCGCATGGGGCAAACGGTCCCGGCTTTCCGGATTGGCAATGTGCAGAACGCATTCTTGAGCTTCGGAAGACCGAGACCAGACAAGGCCAGGGTGGCAGGCGAACATCGCCAGCGCGTCCGGACTTGCCCCGTGAAACAGAATTAACCCGCCGGATCACCGGCGTAAACACGGCAAAGCAGGCGTCCATGACGAACCAAAGGTCACTACTGGAACAGGTCAATGTGAACCGGTCACGCCGCGAGACCACATCGCTGGACAGTATCAACCGCACGCTCGAAGCGCTGGAAAGCCAGCTGCGCGAGACGATGGAGCCGGATTATCCGGATGTCGACCAGGACCAGACGGATATTGCCGACCGCTTCGCCGCACTGGCTTCCCGCGCGGGCGCTGCATCGGCACCGAAACAGCGTCCATCCGACGACCTGCCGTCCTTTGCCAGCAAGCCCCAGAACGGCAAGCATGACCTTTCGGCCATTGCTGCCCGCATCAAGCAGTTGCGCGAGGAAATGCGCGACGATGCCCGCGCGCCGGCCCGGTCTTCCGCCGAACCGCACACGGAAACCTTGCAGCGCCTGCACCAGTCAACCGCAAGCCGCAACCTGAACGACAGGACCGGCCGCGCGGACAATGGCCATCTGTCAATGCTGCGCGGTGATCTCGATGAATTGAAGCGGACAGTCACGACGCTCGCCCGCGAAGAATCGGTCAAAAACCTGAACAATCGCTGGGACGCGATGGATGAACGCTTCGATGCGTTCCGTCAGGATCATCCGCTGGGCGGGCGGCTCGACCAGATCCGCCAGGCGGTGGATGTATTGCCGCAATCGATTCCGCTGAAGAAGGTCGAAGACAAGCTCAAGACATTGGCCAGCGCGGTGGAGCAGATGTCGCGCACGGGGACATCCGGCGTGAATGGCGATTTCATGCGCCAGATGGATGAGCGGCTCGATGAAATCAGCCGCGCCATCGTGGCAACGGCTCGTCCTGCCCACGCAAATCACAGTGACACCGATGCATTCGAGCGCCTTGAAGCGCGCATCGCAACCCTGAGCAGCAAGGTCGAGGCGGTTGCCTATGACCGCACCTCGGACACGATCCTGCAGCGCATGGGCGAACTGGCCGAGCGCGTTGATCATCTGGCAGCCATGCGCGCAACGCCGGCGGTCAATCTTGACGCGCTGTCGGAACAGCTGTCGTCCGTCACCCGTCATCTCGAAAACACACCGGCCTCCATCAGCATTTCCGATTTCCGCGATCTGGAAGACCGGGTCCTGCACGTCATCCACCGCCTGGAAACAGCGCCCCAGCAGGCGCCGGCTGCCGATCCGGCATTCATGCACCAGATCGACCAGCGCTTCGAAGAGCTGACCCGCCGTCTCGACGATCATCACATGATGGCCGAGCACAGCGACATCCGGCTGACCGACAATCTCGAAGCCCGCTTCGACGACATGGCGCGCTATATCGCCGAGAATGTGCCGCAGGCCGAAGGTTCGAACGATGCAATCCGCAATCTTGAATTGCAGATTGCCGGTCTTGCCGAACACCTCTCCCATTCCAACGATCGCTATGCGGAATTTGCCGCCATCCCGCCGCGCCTTGATGCCATCGAGGAATCGATGGCCATGAACCGCGACTTCGTCGTGGAAGCTGCACGCCAGGCGGCGTCGGAAGCCATCCGCAATTCGGCCAATTTCGGCAATGCCCATGACGGCGTCATCGCCCGCGAGCTCGCCGACGATCTGAAAACCCTGGAAGGCCTTGCCCGCAAATCGGAAGACCGCAACTCCAAGACCTTCGAGGCGATCCACGACACGCTTTTGAAGATCGTAGACCGCCTTGGCTCGCTGGAGAATGGCGCGGCTGCCGGATCACATGTTGCCGCGGCTCCCAAAGCCAAGGCCACGGTTGACGCCTATGAAACGCCCTACCGCGACGCCGAGGCCGCTTTTGAAGCTCCGGTCTTTTCCAAGCTGGATGATGTTTCGGCGCACATGACAATGGCCGCAGACGATGCCGAGGCCATGGACGAAGCGGCTCCGGCACGCAAATCCCTGCTGGGCAGCCTCACGCGCGGCATGAAATCCCGCGGCAGACAGGAACAGGCGCACCGGGAACCGGTCATCGAGACAATCGGCAGCGATGAAAAAAACGACGACAAGGCTGATCTTGACGCCGAGATTCTCAACCGGCCGCTTGAACCCGGCTCGGGCATGCCGGATCTCAACTCCATCCTCAAGCGGGTGCGCGACGAACGCCGCGAGATGCACCTGGCGGGCGATACAGGCATTGGCAAGGCGGATTTCATCGCCGCAGCCCGCCGCGCTGCGCAGGCAGCGGCGGCTGAAGTCGAAAGCCAGACACGCGGTTCTGGCCGCAAGGACAGCGTTGAAGGCAAGAAGGGCAGCCTCCTGGCCCGCCAGCGCAAGCCCATTCTCCTCGCCATTGGCGCCATCATGATCGCGATCGCGGGCCTGCAGCTGAAGAACGCCTTCTTCAGCGGTCCGGCGGCGATGAGCAGCGATACCGGTTCCGTTGCAGCACCGATGGTGCCGGCGGCCGAACCCAAGGCGCAGGTTGCCGTATCCGCGGCTCCGGCAGCACCGGCGCCGTCCGCGCCTGCCCCCGCTCCACAAACTGCTGCCGGAAGCACCCCGAACGAGGACCAAGCCGCTGCACCTGCACCAACGCAGGAAACCGTGGGCAGCCTGATTGCCGCCCAGACTTCCGGCACGAATGTCCCGGCGGCAGCGAAGGTCGATGCGAATGTCAGCCAGATTCCCGCCATTCCGGCCGAAGCAGGCCCGGAACCCCTGCGCGAAGCAGCGGCCAGCGGCAATACCAAGGCTCTGTTTGAAATCGGCGACCGCTACATGGAAGGCCGGGGTGTCCAGAGCGATTACGCCAAGGCAGCCGAGTGGTACACGCTTGCGGCCGACAAGGGTTTTGCACCGGCACAATACCGCCTGGGAAATTTTGCCGAAAAAGGCCTCGGTGTTCCGCGCGATCTCGCCAAGGCAAAGACCTATTACCAACTGGCCGCCGAACAGGGCAATGCCAGCGCGATGCACAATCTGGCCGTGCTGTTCGCAGCCGGTGCAAATGGTGCGCCGGACAATGAATCCGCGGTCATGTGGTTTACCAGGGCGGCCGAACTTGGCGTGAAGGACAGCCAGTTCAATCTCGCCATCCTGTCGGCCAAGGGCATGGGGATGCGGCAGAATCTGGAAGAGAGCTACAAGTGGTTTGCCCTCGCCGCCAACGCTGGCGACAAGGATGCCGGCCAGAAGCGCGATGAAGTGGCAAAGGCCATGACCTCCGATCAGCTGACACGGGCGCGCGAAGCCACCGAGCTGTGGAAGCCAAAACAGATGAATCCGGATACCAATGCCTTGAGCGTTCCGGAGGAATGGCGCGAGAGCCCGGCCACCACCGGGTCCATCAATATGGAAAAGGCCATCCGCAACATTCAGCTGATTCTCAACAAGAATGGCTATGATGCGGGCGGGTCGGACGGCAGGATGGGCGCGAAAACCCGCGATGCCATCATGGCGTTCCAGAAGAGCAACGGCCTGAAGCCAACGGGCAATATCGACAAGGACCTGGTCAAGCGGCTGCTCGAAAAGAACACCTGAACCGGCCAAGGCGACTGTTGCGACACACGGGTTCGTGTTTGGGGCAACACGCTGACGCCCCAGCAGTCATTGTTTGACTCGGCGCGCGGCTGAGGGCAAGAAACTTAAAGCATCCTGTGTCAGCCTGCGCGCAGAATGCATTAAAGAATTACTGTCATTCTAGTGGTCCGATTCTGACATTTGCATTCCTCTGATACAAGCCATTCAGGCAAATGTCAGAATCATAGGACCACTAGGAAGTATATGGTTCCAGTGGAACTTTGAATTTGACATTCGCGTGGTGCGCGTGATGTCAAATGGGGCGCGAATGTCAAATTCGTTCCACTGGTGTGCGAACAATCGCCACAACGCCGTGATGGGTTCGGGGTCTGAATTGGGAATCTACCTGCCAATAGCCGAGATTTCGGTCAATATCTTCGTGCTGTTCGGCATGGGGGCAGCAGTTGGATTCCTGTCGGGCATGTTCGGCGTCGGCGGCGGGTTCCTCATCACGCCGCTGCTGATCTTCTACAATATCCCGCCCGCCGTTGCCGTTGCCACCGGCGCAAACCAGGTCATTGCCTCGTCCTTCACCGGCGCGCTGTCACATTTCAAGCGCGGCACGCTCGACGTCAAACTGGGGACGCTGCTTGTCATTGGCGGCGTGGCGGGCGCAGGCATCGGCATTTACGTCTTTGTCCTGCTGCGCGAACTCGGCCAGCTCGACCTGATCGTGTCCCTGCTCTACGTGATCTTCCTGAGCACGATCGGCGGGCTCATGCTATTGGAAAGCGTCAGGTCCATGCGCCGGACAAGGGCCGGACAGCTTGCCAGCCTCAAGAAACCGGGACAGCACAATTGGGTGCACCGCCTGCCCTTCAAGATGCGGTTTCGCGCCTCGAAGATTTATGTGAGCATCATCCCGATCCTGGCGCTTGGCGCAGCCATCGGCTTCCTGTCCTCGATCATGGGTGTGGGCGGCGGCTTCATCATGGTTCCGGCCATGATCTATCTTCTCAAAGTGCCGACCAATGTGGTTATCGGGACATCGCTCTACCAGATCGTGTTCGTGACGGCTTTTACCACCGTCATGCAGGCAACGACCAACCAGTCGGTCGATATCGTGCTGGCCTTTCTCCTGATGAGCGGCGGCGTCATCGGCGCGCAATACGGCACCCGCATCGGGCAAAAACTGCGCGGCGAGCAATTGCGCGCGCTGCTCGCCACGCTGGTTCTGGCCGTAGGCCTGCGCCTTGCCATCGAACTCTTTGTGACCCCGGATGATCTCTATTCGATCGCCATTGCGCTGGCGGCGCCGGGGGCATCATGAGAGCTTTGGCAGCCACCCTTCTTCTCATCCTGGCATCGCTGTCCACAGCCGCGGCGCAACAGGTACCGGGCAACAAGGAAACCGTCGAGATCGGCCTGTCGACCGACACGATTGCCATCACCTCGGGCTTTCGCGGCACGGACCTGACCGTCTTCGGCGCGCTCGACAATGCCGACCCGCTGATCCAGCGGCAGGGCCGCTATGATATCGTCGTGATCCTGCAGGGCCCAGAACGCGATTTCGTCGTGCGGCGCAAGGACCGGTTCTTCGGCGTCTGGATCAATGCGGAATCGGTAACGTTCCAGCATATTCCGGCGTCCTATTCGCTGGCCTCGACACGAAACCTCCAGGATATTGCCGTTCCCAAGATATTTGCCCAACTGGCCCTCGGCGTGAACAATATCTATTACGAGCCGATGCCCGACGGATTCAGTTCCAGCGCATCGCTGCGGGAATTCACCAAGGAACTGCCAAGGTTGAAACTCAAGCAGAGCCTCTACAGCCAGCGTCCGGGTGAGGTGCAGTTCCTGTCATCGACCCTGTTCCGCGCAACTTTGTCCCTGCCTGCCAATGTGCCGGTCGGCAAGCATCAGGCGCGGGCCTTTCTGTTCCGCAACGGCGAATTCCTGCGCGAAAGCTCGACCAGCCTCAATATCGTGAAAGCCGGGCTGGAATACCGCATCTACAAGGCTGCGCATGAGAACAGCCTTCTCTACGGCCTGTTTGCCGTGTTTCTGGCCGTGATTACCGGCTGGATGGGCCGCCTGATGTTCCGGAAAGACTGATCAGGCGCGCCTGGCAACGGTGATCAGGCCCTGCAGGGGTTCGCCGCGGTCAAAGCGGATCGCCTCGCGCCCGATCGTTACCGGGGCAAGCCCATGTTCGGCCAGGAGGCGGCGGACATACTCTTCCGAATGGGTGTAGCGCAGCGAGGACTGCAGGATCAGCTCGCCATCTTCGGCATGGGTTTCAACCGAAAAGGCAAAGAGCCCATCAGGGCCAAGCACCTCGACCAGACGGGCAAAGGCCCTGTCGAGATCGCCGACATAGACAAACACATCCGCAGCGATAATGAGATCGGCCGAACCTGCGGGATAGTGGAGTTCATTGACATCGCCTTTGAAGAGGCGGTCATAGACATGTTTTTCCTCGGCCTTCTGCAGCATCGCCTCGGAGAGGTCCATACCGGCCATATGGTTCACATCCGCCCGGAAATATTCACCCACCAGCCCTGTGCCGCAGCCGACATCGAGCATGGACTGATAGTGTCTTCCGGGCGCCCCCGCCTTGATGGCCTTGGCCAAAAGTTCCGGCACGCGATAGTACAGCTTTTCCAGAAGTGCCGCCTCGAAGGTCGGGGCATAGGCATCGAACAGGGTCTCGACATAGGCCGTCGGCGGATTGTCCGGCACCACCGCATAGCCCGAGGCCGCCAGTTTCAGCGTGGCACCGAAGCGGTCATCGGGGTCGAGTTCCAGCAGGCGCCGCCACGTTTCGGCTGCCGCATCCTCGTCACCCGCAGCTTCCTCCATTTCGCCCAGGCGATAGAGCCCGGCGGTCCAAGCCGGCACGATGTCCAGCGCCTGCCGCATCAGATCGGCGGCGGCCACATGGTCACCGGACTCAAACAGCATATCAGCATAGGAAGCGCGGCGGTCCGCAATCAGATCACCCGAGGACAGGAACGCCCGCGCCATGCTGGTTCAGTTCGCGACCAGCACGCGGATGGAAAAGATATCGATCGCTTTTCCCGTGCGGGCAATATCCGAGTTGATCTTGATGATACCACCCGCACCCGGCTTCTTGCCTTCCGGAAACTGCAATTCGAACAGATATTCGTTGCTTGCATCGGTCACGTCGTAGCGCTTGCGTCCGCAATCGCCGAGGGCACCGAAATCGCAGCTGACCGCCATCTGCGTCGCCGAACCGTCCTCCGCCTTGGCGATGATATCGAAGATGGCGTGCTTACCCGCCAGTTGCTGCAGAACGCCCTGCCCGACCTGGAAGCTGATGTCATCGTTCTGGCCCGGAGACTTGATCCGCACGAATTTCTGCAAATTGTCGCCGGCAACGCTGGCTGTCGCCCTGCCTGCCATCGAAACGCGGGTCATGTCGGACGGGTCGAAAATGGAAATCCAATTGCCTTCCGCGGCAAGCTGCCCGCCCTTCATCGGCTCGTGGCTGCCAACGGCAGGACCAGCGCTCGACGCAGGCGGTGTGCTGCCGGATGGCTTCGAATTGATCAGGCCCGATGCAACAAGCCAGAGAAGACCGATCGCCACCAGCAGAATGGCCACCATAATGACGAATTTCGTCAGGCCACGCGCCTTCTGGCGTTCGCGGGTCTTCTTCACGCGCGGCTGGTTGTAGGCCGACCGGTAATTGTCGGCACGGCTGTTGTCCGCCGGGCCAAGGTCGGAATCCAGCGATCCGCCCATGGATGGTTCGACACGGCCGGACACCGCCTGCCTGGATTGTGCGGGGCCCGCCGACATGGACGGCTCGCGCCGTTCCGCGACGGGTTCCGGTGCGACACGCGGCGCATCGCGCGATTCACCCTCTATGCGTGTGATCGTGGCTTTGAGATGCTCCCGGCGCTCTTCACGTTCGGTCTCATCCAGCGCACCATTGGCGATCAGCGAACGCTCATGCGCGGTCCAGGCTGATTCGTAAATCTTCTGACGAACGGCAGGGTTGCTCACATCCGCTTTGGCGAAAGCATTTCGGATGGCTTGTTCAATCGCTTCCAACTCGACGATTTCCCCTTCAAAGCAGCGCGTATGACCCGGCTAGGCATAGACGATTTGACTGCTTATTCAAGACTACCGCGGCGCAATGATGGCGGTTTTCGCCCGAATTGGCGCTCTATACAAAGCGAATATCCCCGGCATCGAACGCGAGCGGACGGCCGGGAGATCGATATTCAGATGAAACGGCTCAGAAACGCCCGTGTGCGGGGATGCTGCGGGTTGCCGAGAACGTCTTCGGGTTTGCCCTGTTCGATGATGGTGCCGCCATCCATGAAGACCACCCGGTCAGCAGCTTCCCGGGCAAAACCGATTTCATGCGTGACCACAATCATCGTTAGTCCCTGGTCAGCCAGATCGCGCATGGTCGCCAGCACTTCGCCAACCAGTTCCGGATCGAGCGCCGAGGTCGGCTCGTCGAACAGCATCAGCTTGGGGCGGATTGCGAGTGCCCGTGCGATGGCGATGCGTTGCTGCTGACCGCCGGACAATTGCCGGGGATAGGCATCGGCCTTGTGGGTCAGCCCGACGCGGGCCAGCAGTTCCATGGCAAGTTCCGTAGCCTCTTTGCGGCTTTGCCTGTGCACGCCGATGGGCGCTTCGATGATGTTCTGCAAGGCGGTCATATGCGGGTAGAGGTTGAACTGCTGGAACACCATGCCGATCTGGCGCCGCTGCACGGCAATGGCCCGCGCCGGCAGCTTGTTGAGCCGGCCATTGCGCAGGGAGTAACCGATCTGTTCGCCGGCCACGACAATGGAACCGCGGTCGATCGCCTCCAGATGGTTGATGCAGCGCAGGAACGTGGACTTGCCCGAACCGGAGGGTCCGAGGACAACCACAACTTCGCCCGGGGCAACATCGAGATCAATGCCCATCAATACCTCCACGTCGCCGAACGACTTGTGGACATTGCGGGCCCGCACCAGCGCTTCGCCCGGTTCGGTGCCGTTCATGGAAAACTGCGCGGTCATTTGCTTGCCTCCTGCGCCAGGGCCGGCACTGCCGTTGCGGCGCTCAACGCAGCAGCGGCAACCTTATCCTGCTTCCTGGTTGTTGAAGAACCCCGTTCGCCGCGACCATAGTAGCGCTCGATGAAACCCTGCCCGACATTGAGGATCGACGTGATGAACAGGTACCAGATCACCGCCACCATCAGCATCGGGATGACCTCGAAGGTCCGGTTATAGACCGCCTGCACGGAATAGAGCAGATCGGCCATGGCGATGACGCTGACGAGTGACGTTGCCTTGATCATGCTGATCAGCTGATTGCCGGTCGGCGGCACGATGGAGCGCATGGCCTGGGGAATGATGATGCGCCAGAGGGCGCGGGTGCGCGTCATGCCGAAAGCTTCGGTGGTTTCAATCTGGCCCTTGTCGACCGACAGGAGGCCGCCGCGAATAATCTCAGCCATATAGGCTGCCTCGTTCAGCGCAAGGCCGGCAATGGCTGCCGTCATCGGCGTGATCAGATCATTGGTGTTCCAGCTCGCCAGTGTCGGACCGAAGGGAATGGCAATGGAAATCTCCGGGAAAAGCGTCGAGAGATTGTACCAGAAGATCAGCTGGACCAGCAGCGGCGTCCCGCGGAAGAACCAGATGTAAAGACCCGCCAGGGAACTTGCCAGCCGGTCGTTCGACATGCGGGCAATGGCAAGGACCAGCCCGATGACCACGCCGATGGCCATGGCGACGACGGTCAGGCCCAGCGTAACGTAGAGGCCGCGCAGAACAGTGGCTTCGGTGAACCATTGAAACACGATCGGCCAGCCGAAATTCTGGTTGTTGGCGACGATCCAGAGGAAGTTCGCGGCAATCAGGAGCGTGATGCCCCACAGGAGCCAGCGATCCGTGCGAAAGGGCTTATGCGCATTCGCCACATCGCGAAGCACTGCCTCTGCATCGCCCTTTGCGGGCGATGCCAGTGTTGACGTGTTTTGGGTCATTTTGCAGCTTTGCCCGCGAGATTGATTCCGGGCTCCTTCAACATGTTCTTCTCAAGGCCCCACTTCTTCAAAATGGCAGCATAGGTGCCATTGTCCATGAGGGTCTTGATGCTTTCCAGGAGGATGCCGCCAAGCGGCGAACCCTTGGCGACCACGGCGCCCTGGAAAATATCGTCGAACCCGTTCTTCAGGCCGGTTCCCGTCAGCTCGAGCTGGCCATTGGCCTGCTCGACGAAATAGATCAGCGGCGCCTGCGAGGAGAAGAAGGCATCGGACCGCTTTGAGCGGACCGCCAGAATCGAGGTGGGCTGGTCGGTGAAGGACTGGACCTCGATGGCTGCCTTGCCATCCTTGGTGCATTTTTCCGCCTGCTCCTTGATGACCTTTTCGGCCGAACCACCCGCCATGACGGCAATGCGGCTGCCACAGGTGTTGTCGAGCGAGGTAATGCCCTTGGGATTGCCCTTCTGTACGGCAAACACCACGAACTCCTGCACATAATCGACAAAGTCATTGGCGCCCTGACGCGAGGGGTAGTCGCCCACCGGACCCATGGCGAACTGGTAACGGCCGGAATTGATGCCGCTCAACAGCGCCGGAAGGCCGCTGACCGTCGCATGCTTGATCTCGACACCCCACAGCTCGCCGACAGCCTTGGTCAGATCGGCGCTGGCGCCCTGCATTTCCGTGTTGCCCGTGACGATTTCATAGGGTGGGAAGGAACCGTTGTTGACCGAGGTGATGCTTCCGGTCTTGCGGATTTCCTCGGGCAGCTTGGCCCGCAATCCCTCGTTGACCGTCTGCTTGGCGATGGTCACCTCCGCGGCCATTGCGGGTGCAGCGGCGAGAGTTGCCGCAAACAGCGCGGTAAAGGTCAGGTGTTTGAGTTTCATTATTGTTCCCCTTTTTATATCTCTTGAAAACCTATTGCGTTCAGGCGGTCGTACCGGCCAGTTCGGGCCGGGCAAAACGGCGGTTGGCGAGAACCGGCAGGACCGCACGCGCATGACTGATGCGCTTGGGATCGATATCGGCGAAGATCAGTGCAGGGCCTTCCCCCGCCCGCACAACGGCCACGCCGAGCGGGTCCACCACCATGCTGGCACCGATATTGCGCTCGCCGCACTCACCCACGGCAACGATGTAGCAGGTGTTTTCCAGCGCCCGCGCCGTCACCAGCACCTCCCAATGCGCCTCCTTGCCGGGACCCTTGACCCATGCGGCGGGAAGGATGAGCACGTCCGCGCCATCCACCGCATGGCGGCGCGCCAGTTCCGGGAAGCGCAGGTCGTAACAGGTCATGAGGCCAAGCTTGAGCCCCGCAATGTCGATGAGACCGGGAATTTCACCGCCCGGCTGCACATTGGTGGATTCCTTGGCGGCAAAAGCGTCATAAAGATGAAGCTTCAGATATTGGGCGACGATTTCGCCGCGGCGGATGGTCACCAGATTGTTGAAGACGCGCTGACCGCCGGTCGGGACATGCACGCACATCATCACGGTCATGTCGCTGTTGCGGCTTTCGGCCAGCAATTGCGTCATGAACGGGCCGTCCAGCGGCTGCGCCGTCTTCAGCACGATATCCGGATCGGTGATGTCGCGGGCAAGAATGCCTTCCGGCAGGACCAGCAGATCGGCGCCGCCCGCATGGGCATCGCGCATCAGCTTTGTGCAGATGTCGGCATTTTCCTGCCAGACCTTGCTGACGGCAAATTGGCCCAGAGCGACCCTCATGCCGGAACTCCCGTGCGGCTGGTGGAGCCGGACGTCTGGTCACTGTGATGCGGGAAAAGGTTGGCGGGTGAGAGAAGCATCGGTGTCAATCCTTGCAGGTGCAGTTGTTCGGCAAAATCGGCGATCATCCGTTCGTTGACGGCAAAACCGCTGTCGTTCCAGTGAGAAGGCAAATCCCGGGCGACGTGACCAAGCTCATCGATGATCCATGGCGTGGTGTCGGCATATTTGCGCCGCTTCTCCAGCCAGACGCGCTGCGATTCATCCAGCAGATTGCTGAGCTCTTCCGGCAGCCAGGGATGCTCGGCCACAAAGGATGCCTTCAGCCCCAGGAGATGCATGCCGGGAACGTAGCCAACCTCATGGAAATAGGCGAGTTCCTCCGCCCGGAAATCCGTCAGCACGTGGCGGAATTTGGACGCGGGGCCAAAAAAGCCTTCGGGCATGAACGGCGTGAACACGGCGTCAAGCTCGCCGGTTTCCAGCAATTGCATCATCGGCCGCTCGCCCGGCACTGCTTCAATGCGGCCAGGGCGGCCAAAACCGTCGAGCCTGTCGGTGATGGGATGAGCCTCGGTGAGGCGGCCGGCAAACCAGAATGCATTCTCGATACCGACGCCGGCATGGGAAAGCGCCGCGCGGGTCCAGGTATTGCCGGAATCGCGCCAGCCGGTCACGCCAATCTTCTTGCCCGCCAGATGTTCCAGCCGGGTGACCGGACTGTTTCTGGCCGTGATGATGCAGCGATGGCGAAAGCCGCGCATGACGAAGTTGGGAACGCCAATGACATCGGTTTCACCATTGGCCCGCGCCGACGCATAACGGCTGAAGGACATCTCAGCCGCATCATGATGCGGATCGGCTGCGACATTGCCGATCAGCGTGCCGACCCGGTCGACTTTGACATCAAGCCTCTCGGACGTGACGTCACCCAACGCCAGCGGCGTATAATAATCCCAATCGCGGACAGCCAGTCGAACAGTGATACGCAAGACATTTCCTCATTGCAATTTCGGTTTTCGTGAGGGAAGCTAAATGTTCATTATTGACTGATCAAATACTATTACGTTACTGAACATTTAAAAGAGGGATGGAAATGAGCGAATTGGCCTCGGTTCAGTGGTTTGCAGAAAAGTTGAATGACCGGACAATGCGCGGTATCGCCATCGAAACCAGCGCCCTGATCCGCGCAGGCGCCATTCCCGTCGGCACCAAACTGCCCGCCATCCGCGATCTCGCCTATACCCTCGGCATCAGCCCGGCGACGGTTTCGGAAGCCTGGAGCGAGTTGCGGCGCCAGAAGATCATCACCGGACGCGGACGCAATGGCACGTGGGTCAGCGGTGACCGCATCGCGCCCAAACCCCTGCGGCTGGCGAGTTCAGGCGATTACGGTGATGACGTACTGGACCTTTCCATGGCGGTTCCGGATGTCCACCTCCTGCCACCGCTGGCCAATGCCCTGGCGCATGGAGCCTCGGCGGAAACCCTCAACAGCTATCGGCGCATTCCCATCCTGTCGGAGCTGGAAACAGCGGTAAAACCAGGCTGGCCCTACAAACCCGAGGCCTTTCTTGCCACCAATGGCGGTTACAACGCGGTCTACGCGCTCTTGCATGCGCTGGTGATGCCCGGATCGTTCGTCGCCATTGAAGACCCCACGGCGATGCGCCTCCTCGACATTCTGGAAGATCTCGGTGCCCACATCCTGCCGGTCCAGTGTGACGAAAACGGACCGCTGCGCGATTCACTTGCCGATGCGCTGCAACGCAAACCCGCGGCCTTCCTCTTCCAGCCGCGCACGCATGCGGTTACCGGGCGCGGCGTGAGTGCTGCCCGGCTTGCGGAACTCGCAGACATTCTCAGCGACAGCGATGCGCTCATCATCGAGGATGACGGCGTGGGAGACATCTCCTCATTGCCTCCGGTCAGCCTTGGCGACCGTTTTCCGGACCGGGTCGTGCACATCGTCTCCTATTCCAAATCCCTCGGGCCCGACCTGCGTTTGGCGGTGCTGTCGAGTTCGACGCGCATCGTCGAGCAGATCCAGTCCTACCGCAGCTTCAGCGCAGGATGGACCAGCCGGGTCCTGCAATCGGCCGTTGCATTCCTCCTCAAGGACCAAGCGACACAGGCGAGCATGAAACATGCCCGCAGCATCTACAAGCAACGGCGCGATGGGCTGATGCAGGCCCTCGGCGAGCGCGGCGTCCATCTTTCCGGCGGCGAAGGCCTCTGCCTGTGGATTCCGGTGGCGTCCGAACAATTTGCCCTCGTAACCCTCGCAGCGCGCGGGGTTGCCGTCCTTGCGGGCAAGAAATGTTCCGTGCGGCCGATCAGCTATATCCGTGTGGCGACCAGCGTCTTGCGGGACAGGGAAGACGAGGTGGCCGATGCCATCGCCCTTGCGGTGAGGCACCCGGATCATCTTTACTGACCTGCGCACACCGCTCACACGCCTTTGATCACGCCCAGGCAACCGCGCCAACCTTTCGCTTGATCACCGCACGTGGTCTGCTAAAAAGAGTTACGTTTACGGAAACGTCAAAATTTATTCCATGGGAGGAAGAACATGGCATTGCCCGAAATCCTGACGAAGACGCTGCGCATTCCCGTTGTCGGCGCACCGCTGTTCATCATTTCGCACCCGGCCCTCGTGCTGGCACAATGCAAGGCCGGCATTGTCGGCTCCTTCCCTGCCCTGAACGCGCGGCCTGAGGCCCAGCTCGATGAATGGCTGGCCGAGATCACCGAAGGCCTGCGCGACCATGACGCCAAGAACCCGGACCGCCCGGCGGCGCCGTTTGCGGTCAACCAGATCGTGCACCGGTCCAACAAGCGCCTCGAGCATGACCTTTCCATGTGCGTGAAATACAAGGTTCCGATCGTTATCTCATCCCTCGGCGCCGTGCCGGAAGTCAACGCCGCCATCCACTCCTATGGCGGGATCGTGCTGCACGACATCATCAACAACCGCCACGCCAATTCAGCTATCCGCAAGGGCGCGGACGGGCTGATCGCGGTTGCCGCCGGTGCAGGCGGGCACGCCGGACCATTGTCGCCCTTTGCGCTCATCCAGGAAATCCGCGAATGGTTCGACGGGCCGTTGCTGCTGTCCGGCGCCATCGCGACGGGCAAGGCGGTTCTGGCGGCACAGGCCATGGGTGCGGATCTTGCCTATATCGGCTCGCCCTTCATTGCGACGAAGGAAGCGCGCGCCGTCGATGCCTACAAGCAGATGATTGTTGATTCCGCCTCGTCCGACATTGTCTATTCCAACTATTTCACGGGCATCCACGGCAATTATCTCAAGCCATCCATCGTCAATTCGGGGATGGACGCCGATCACCTGCCAGAAGCCGATCCATCCAAGATGGATTTCGAAGCGGCAACCACCGGCGCCAAGGCCTGGAAAGACATCTGGGGTTGCGGCCAGGGCATCGGCGCGATCAAGGAAGTAACCGGCGCCGCAGACTATGTTGAGCGGCTGGAGCGCGAATACCGCGAGGCGAAGGCAAAACTCTGCGCCGCCTAACGCGGCGGAGCCTTGTCCAAAGTGATCTGCATGAATGTCAGGTCAAGCCATTTGCCGAATTTGGTTCCCACCTCAGGCAGATGGCCCACCGCCTGAAAGCCCAGCTTTTCGTGCAGGCGGATGGACGCTGCATTACCGGACTCGATACCGGCAACCATCGCATGCTTGCCAAGCACCCGCGCCTCGCCAATCAGCGCCAGCATCAGGGCCTTGCCGATCCCGCCGCCGCGCGCTGCCTTATGGACATACACGGAATGCTCGACCGTGTGACGATAACCATCGAAGGCACGCCAGTCGCCGAAGGAAGCATAGCCGGTGACACCGCCGCCATCGTCGACGCTGACCAGCACCGGAAATCCCTTTGACCGCCGCTCGTTGAACCAGACCCTGCGGTTCACCAGATCGACCAGCATGTCGTTCCAGATCGCCGTGGTGTGCAGCACAGCATCGTTGTAAATCTCGAGAATGGCTGGAAGATCCGCCTCACTGGCCGCACGCACGATCACAACTTGCATCCTTTTCATTCGTCTACTATAGTTTCATTATGTCTCATAAAATAGACGATGTCGATGCAAAAATCGGTGCCCGCATCCGGGTCGAGCGGGAGGCGCGCGGTTGGTCGCTGACGGAGCTCGCGGAAAAATCCGGTGTGTCGCGCGCCATGATCAACAGGGTGGAGCGTGGCCAGAGCAGCCCGACGGCCATGCTGATGGCGCGGTTCTCAGGGGCTTTCGGCCTCAGCATGTCAACGCTGATGGCGCGGGCGGAAATGCAGGAAGGACGGTTGCTGCGTTACCAGGACCAGCCGCTGTGGACCGATCCCGAAACCGGCTATATCCGCCGGCATGTCTCGCCCGCCTCCGGCCTGCCCGTCGATGTGGTGCATGTCGAGCTGCCGGCAAAGGCGCGGGTGGCGCTCCCCGCTTCCGCCTATACCTTCCAGCGGCAACTGATCTGGATTTTAAGCGGCGTGCTGAGTTTTACCGAGGGTGAAACGTTTCATCGGCTTGAAGCGGGCGATTGCCTCGAACTTGGCGCCCCCAATGACTGCATCTTCGCCAATGAGAGCGCTGAGCCCTGCCGCTATGCGGTGATCGTGCTGCGACAGGCCTAACCCGCGATCTCCGCCACGGCACGCTTGGCCATGACCTTCACCAGATTGGCGCGGTAGTCGGCCGAGGCATGCATGTCGGACATCAGGCCATCGGCGGAAACCACAACGCCGTCCAGCGCCGCAGCACTGAAATTCTTTGCCAGCGCCGCCTCCAGCGCCTGCGCCCGGAACACGCCGTTCTCGCCAGCTCCGGTCACCGCAACCCGCACCTCATGGCCAGCCTTGGCAACGAACACGCCAGCCATGGCATAGAGCGACGCCGGATTCGGGAACTTTTTGTAGGCTGCCCTGTCAGGCACGGTGAATTCGACGGCCGTGACGATCTCGTCGGGTTCCAGCGCCGTTTCAAACAGGCCGGCAAAGAAATCCGCAGCGGCAAGCGAGCGCGCGCTGGTGATGACGGTTGCATTGAGGGCAAGCAGCGCCGCGGGATAATCGGCCGCAGGATCGTTATTGGCAACCGAGCCGCCGATGGTTCCCATATTGCGCACCTGCGGATCGCCGATATGGGCCGCCAGATGCGTGATCGCCGGGCAAAGCCTTGCCAGCTCGGCATGAACCGCGACGTCATAATGCGTGGTCGCCGCGCCGATACGCACGGTTCTGCCGGTGATGGTGATGCCTTTCAGGCCGGGAATATGGCGCAGGTCGATCAGATGGCTCGGCGACGCCAGCCGCTGCTTCATCGTTGGGATCAGGGTCATGCCACCGGCGAGGAATTTGCCATCCTCCGCCGCGCCCATTTGTTTTGCCGCGTCCTCGACCGACGTGGCCCGATGATACTGGGTTTCATACATGGCACATCTCCCTATTTCGCCGCCTGAATGGCAGCCCAGACCTTTTGCGGGGTCGCGGGCATGCTCAGGCTGTTGTTGCGGATGGCATCGGTGACGGCATTCATCACGGCAGGCGGTGAACCGATGGCGCCAGCCTCGCCGCAGCCCTTGATCCCCAGCGGATTGGAGGGGCACGGGGTTTCCGTCGTCATGACGTTGAACGACGGCAGGTCCTGCGCCCGCGGCATGGTGTAGTCCATGTAGCTCGCGGTCAGCAGCTGGCCGCTTTCATCGTAATGCGTGCCTTCCAGCAGCGCCTGGCCGATGCCCTGCGCCAGGCCGCCATGCACCTGCCCCTCGACGATCATCGGATTGATGATCTTGCCGAAATCATCGGCAGCGACGAACTGCACGATCTCGGTCGTGCCGGTTTCCGGATCGATCTCCACCTCGCAGATATAGCAGCCGGCCGGGAAGGTAAAATTGCTCGGATCGTAGAACGCGGTTTCCTTCAGCCCCGGCTCCATGCCGGAGGGCAGGTTGTGCGCGGTGTAGGAGGCGAGCGCCACCTGGAACCACGGCAGCGACTTGTCCGTCCCCGCCACCCGCACATTGCCGTCCTTGATCTCGATATCCGCCTCGTCGGCCTCCAGCAGATGCGCGGCGATCTTCCGGGCCTTGGCCTCGACCTTGTCCATGGCCTTGACCACGGCGGACATGCCGACCGCGCCGGAGCGCGAGCCATAGGTGCCCATGCCCATCTGCACCTTGTCCGTATCGCCATGGACGATGGAAATGCTGTCGAGCGGCACGCCGAAACGCTCCGCCGCCAGCTGGGCGAACGTAGTTTCGTGCCCCTGCCCGTGCGAATGCGAGCCGGTGAGGATTTCGATGGTGCCGACGGCATTGACCCGCACCTCGGCGCTTTCCCACAGGCCGACACCGGCGCCCAGCGCCCCGACCGCCGCCGACGGCGCGATACCGCAGGCCTCGATGTAACAGCTCATGCCGATGCCGCGCAGCTTGCCGCGCCCGGCGGCTTCCGTGCGGCGCTTTTCGAAACCGGCATAATCGGCCGCCTTCATGCTGGCGTCGAGCGTCGCGTCGAAATCCCCGGCATCATAGGCCATGATGACAGGCGTCTGGTGCGGGAAGGCGCGGATGAAATTGCGCCGCCGTAATTCCGCCGGCGATATGTTCAGCTCACGTGCCGCCGTCTCCATGATGCGTTCCAGCACATAGGAGGCTTCCGGCCGCCCGGCACCGCGATAGGCATCGACCGGCGCCGTGTTGGTGTAGACTGTCTTCACATTGGCGTGGATCGCCGGAATGTCATACTGGCCGGACAGAAGCGTCGCATAGAGATAGGTCGGCACGGAACTCGAAAACAGCGACATGTAGGCGCCGAGATTGGCGATGGTTTCCACCTTCAGGCCGAGAATTTTATGATCCTTGTCAAAGGCGATCTGCGCATGGGTGGCGTGGTCGCGCCCATGCGCATCGCACAGGAAGCTTTCCGTGCGGTCCGCCACCCACTTGACCGGAACGCCCGTCTTCTTCGACGCCCACAGGCAGACGATCTCTTCCGGATAGATGAAAATCTTCGAGCCGAAACCGCCGCCGACATCCGGCGCGATCACCCGCAGCTTGTTTTCCGGCGCGACATTGTAGAACGCGCTCATCACCAGCCGCGCCACATGCGGGTTCTGCGAGGTGGTCCAGCAGGTGTAGTGATCTTCTGCCGCATCGTACTGGCCGAGCGCCGCGCGCGGCTCCATGGCATTGGGCACGAGGCGGTTGTTGTCGATATCGAGCGTCGTTACGTGCGCGGCGCGGGCAAAGGCGTCGGCCGTCGCCTTTTCATCGCCGATATCCCAGTCGAAAATCAGGTTGCCCGGCGCTTCCGGGTGCACTTGCGGCGCCCCCGGCTTCAACGCCTCGACGGCGCTGACGACGACGGGCAGCTCCTCATAGGCGATTTCCACCGCCTCGGCGGCATCGCGCGCCTCGCCCTTCGTATCGGCAACGACGATCGCCACCGCATCGCCGACATAGCGCACCGTATCGGTGGCGAGCGGCGACCAGGCGCCCATCTTCATCGGCGTGCCATCCTTCGACTGGATCATCCAGCCGCAGATAAGATTGCCGATGCCGTCGGCCTTCAATTCCTTGCCGGTGAGCACCCCGATGACGCCGGGCATCTTTTGCGCCGCGCCCGTGCTGATCCCGGTGATTTTCGCGTGGGCGTGCGGGCTGCGCACGAAGACCGCGTGCTTCATCCCCGGCACGACCATATCGTCGGTATAGCGGCCCTTGCCGGTGAGGAACCGCTTGTCTTCCTTGCGCAGAACGCGTGATCCAATGCCTTCGACACCCATGACACTACCTCCCTGCCGCAGGCGCCTCGCCAAAATGTCTCAACTGTCTGTTTGGCCGGAAGCGGACTGCACGACGTGAATTGATTTCTCAGGCGGCCTTGACGGCGCCCTTGCCCATTTTTTCCGATGCGTCGAGCACGGCCTGAACAATGTTGTGGTAGCCGGTACAGCGGCAGATATTGCCTTCCAGCTCCGCGCGCACCGTCGCCTCGTCGAGCCCTTCCGGGTGGCGGCGGATCATATCCACCGACGACATGATCATACCCGGCGTGCAGAAACCGCATTGCAGGCCGTGATGCTCGCGGAAGGCCGCCTGCACCGGATGCAACTCGCCATTGAGGGCAATGCCCTCGATGGTTGTCACCTCGGCGCCGGAGGCCTGCACCGCCAGCATGGTGCAGGATTTGACGGCCCGCCCGTCCACATGCACGACGCAGGCGCCGCATTGCGAGGTGTCGCACCCCACATGGGTTCCCGTCAGTCCCAGATTTTCACGCAGGAAATGCACAAGCAGCGTGCGGTCTTCGGCTTCGCCCTTGACGGCGCGCCCATTGACCACCAGTTCGACTTTGGCCATCGGTTCCTCCCAGAACGCCTTGGTCACCGCCCCTCCCTGGGCCGCATGACCACAACCGAAAGTTTAACCTCTCCTGCACACTTGTCTATCGGCAAAATGGAAATATTCCAATCTGGCTGTACTGCTGGCAACAAGACTTGGTGAGCACAGGGATTTTCGCGGTTTCAGGCAAAAGCCGGCATGACGAGGCTTGCATTCCTGATGCAATAACGCTATCAGGCGCGTCATCCCTCCGGCACATCCCGATGGCCGGCCCAGGGATCGGGAAGTCCCTTCCCTGCCGCTTTAGCTCAGTTGGTAGAGCACATCATTCGTAATGATGGGGTCCTCGGTTCGATTCCGGGAAGCGGCACCATTTCTTTCTTATACAAACTGCCTACTTCTCTTTGTATCATTCTGCAACATCGCTTACCTAAATCACAACCAAATCATCATCAAACTTTCTTCAGCGCAAAGACATTTAACGGATTGCGTCATTCGAAAAAGTGAACATAATGAGAACATAGATATCAATTGAAGAATCACAATGAGGCGACAGCAGAATGACTATTTTCCAATCTTTTTGGCTGGCATCCTCTCAGGAGTGATTTTTGCGGTATCGGTGTTGATTGGAATTAAAATCACCCCTGGCGAAATGCAGAATGTAAATATGTCTTATCCTGACTTTATAACCATAATGCTTACTGCTGTTACCGTGGTTATAACTATTTTGGCGATTTTTATCGCCATCCTTGCATTCTGGGGATATTCACAGTTTCAAAAGATGACTGAGACTGCCTCCAAAGAACACCTCGAAAGACTTTTGAAAGAAGGTCCTTTTGCCAAAGGTATTGAGGGAGTGATTGTTCAGCATGTCTCAGAACAATTGGAGCGCGGTAAGCTTCGTTCGATATTGATCGAACGTGTTGACAGCATTCTTCTCAACGATGCCTCGCGGCGGGCTGAAATAGATCCGGCGGCGAGTAATGACAAACCGTTCACTGACTAAGGGAGAGCCGCATGATGAGTCGCGAATGGCACTCTTTAGAACAAGAGATTACTGACGAAATCGAACGATTGCAAGACGCAGCGCCTATACGACTGTCGACAATTGCCAACGCACTTGGGCTCAAAGTTATAGCCACAGTTCTACCGAACGGAATTTCCGGCGAGATTAGGCCAGATCCTGATCAACAAGGGAAGTTCATTATCCGAGTGAACAAAAACGATTCGTCGCGTCGTCAGCGGTTTACAGTTGCTCACGAAATAGGCCACTACCTACTTCATCAAGACGAGATTGGAGATGGAATTACAGATGATGTTCTTTACCGATCAACCTTGTCTGATCGTCGTGAAGCACAAGCTAATAGAATGGCCGCTGACTTGCTGATGCCTCAGACGCTGATCGATGAATGGCTTGAAAGAGCAAAATCTCTCAAGGTTGACAATATAGTTGGATTTCTTGCTGATAAGTTTAATGTATCCGAAGCAGCTATGAAGATTCGGCTTGGCTTAAGCTAGAATAAATTTGGGGGATTTTTATGGATTTTGGCGCATTCGGTTATGTACCTATTCTTGGAGTGCGCCCCTCTGAAATGCAGGCCCTAGAAGAATTATCTCCTCAGGTAAAAATAGGAATACTTCCATATATCATTCTCCAGCCGTGGACGACGGCTAAAGAATTTCCTAGCACTTTGGCAAAAATTACTGCGTGCAGCTCAGGAAAACCCATAATCGTTGATTTGACAGATGAGATTTTTGATGGGAATCGCAGACCGGTTCATGCTGCATTAGACTTGTTGAGAGATTCTAAAGACGGATATGCCAATTGGCGGTCATTTATCGAAGAACAGTCGACCTTCACTCCTGCTATACAGCTGCGCGTGCCTAATGAGATTTGGCCTCAGATAGTTGCATTCAAGGCCTTAGGCCGCGGTGTTGTTATTAGATTACACGAGCAGATTTTCAGCTCAGCAAACGATATAGCAAAGTTATTTAAGTCATTTCCTTCGAATGAAGACGTTTATTTTATTATTGATTTTCAAAAGCAAGATAAGAACATTCTAACAAAAGCATTAATCGCCTATAATACCTGCAAATCCATAAGGGATGAGATACCCGATTGTTTTATTTCGGTTTCGGCATCTACGTTTCCATCATCTTTTACCGGTATAGCAGAACAAGAAATATTTGAACGGCAATTCTACAATCTAGTAGCTGCGGAACTTGGTACACAACGAAACATTTATTGTGACAGAGCTAGCGTACGAGCGGAAAAACAAAATGGCGGCGGCGGCAGTCCTGCTCCAAGAATCGATAATGCATTCGCTGCTAAGTGGAAATTCTTCAGAGAGGCAGAAGAGGAAGATCGGGAAGAAGCTTATCAAATGGCTGCTGCAAGGGCGATCGAGTGCCCTGAATGGAAGGACCAAGGCATATGGGGTACAGAGATGATAAAACGCACAGCAGCGGGACAGGATAACGCGATTTATTCACCGAAATTATCCACTTCAGCAAGAATCAACATTCATCTTCACACACAATCTGGGTCTGATGATCAAGATGGTGAAGTTGAATGGACGGACCTTTAGGCCCAATTGTCTTGTAGGCTTATTTTAGCAGCTTCGCGCCAGCTATCCCAGAAGGCGTGCTGTTGTTCTTGTTTACGATTATTTTCAATGCGCACGGACGCAAATCTACTCAAGGCTTGCAACGATTGTGGTGATATATTTTTGCGATAGGTTTCTGCCCAAAATTTGCTAGAAGTTTCAGAGTATACCTGTTTAAATGAGTAAATTACTTCCCGAAATATATCTTCTTCGGGCTGACTGCTCATAACCTGGATTAGTTCTTTCTTTTTGATATTCGAATTAGATGGCAGCTTAAGCGCTCTCTTCAAATCTCCAGTAGTGAGCATTTTTAGAAGCTGCGATTTGATCTTCATTGGCGAAATTTCTTGAGGACGGTGCAATTGTATCCCGCATTGGCTATCGACTTTCCATATTTCGATACTAGGGCCAGCGCGCAAAGTTGCAGATTCAACATGTCTTTCGTCAACAACTAACATCACACGGGTAAAGCACGATCTGTAAACCTCAAGCTGGTCGGATAAACGGGCCAACGAGTCATATCTGCTTTTAATCTCAATTCCTACAAACGACGTGCCGTTTAAAATAGCAAGATCAGCTCTGCGCCCAGTTGATCCTATCACGTACTCGGACGACAGGACCGAGCGCGCATTCAATAACTTGCTTCTACGCAGCATCAAAAGTAGCTCACATTTTATGCGAGTTTCATCAATTTTGTCGTTCATGCGTGGCACCTAACAATAGCTCCCGATAAATTATTGCCAGAGCCGTCAACCAATTCTTAACAACGTGCCGTGGGTTAAGCAATTTCTATTAATTGAACCCACCGCGATCTCTCATAAAGCGCAATAGTGCAAGACAAACCGCCCCAATCAATAATCTCATTTCCTCCCCCACCCCTTTCACCTCCTTCCATTTCCCACTATGATTCCCGGTGAGGCCGGTCGAAACGGATCGGTCTTGGGGCTTCGTATCCCCTCCTACGGCGGTCGGTGTCGACCGCAAAGGCACCTCCTCAGCCCTATGGCCGGGGAGGCCTCGGCGTATGTCCAGAGCTTCGGCTTAAAGGCCGTGGCGGTCGTCCGTGGGCGGCTACGAACTCCCCGGTCACCAGAGGATAAACCTCGGGTGGCCGCTTTCCTCACGCGAGAAAAGGGAGTGCACATGAACGATTACAATTTCTGGTCAGACCTGCTCGATACATTTCAATCCTCGCCGGACTGGATCAAGGCGTTGTGGCTACTGATCCCGCCCGGCTTTCTGCTTGGCCTCGTGGCGCTGATGCTGCGCTTCAGGATCGCCGCCAAACAGATGGAGCAAAGCGCTGGGGGTGAACTGATTTATTCGATCCACCGCGATGCGGGCCAGCTGCGTGTCGTCAGCCATATCCCGCTGGCCGAGGGCAATCCGGGCCTGCTCGTGTTTGATCCGCCGGCTGGCGGTGAAGACGGATCGCCGGAGACGAACCGCCTCGCCCCGCCCGCATAGGCACCCGCCAGCACACAAGGCAGCCTAGCCGGTATTGGCGGCAAAGCACGTTGCCTCGCAGGCCGTCTGCGCTGGCTACTTCGTCAGCTTGGCGATCTGCGTGCTGATGATGGCAATGAACAATCCGGGGTCGCCAAAAGCCCGCGCGGAGAGCATGGCCCCATGAACCGAGGCCATCAGCATCTGGGCCTCCTCCTCGGGCCGCCCGTTCAACCGGAACAGGCCCTGCTGCGCTCCGGCGCTCAGCACCGATGCAAGCCATGCCGCGAGGCTTTGGAAATGCGCGCGGACGCGTGATGCAACCTCATCGGGCAGCATCTGCATCTCGCCAGCCAGCATCGCGCAGACACAGAAGGGCTGCGCGGCGTCGCGAATGCACGTGTCCCAGTAGTTCAGATAGAACTGCAACTGTTCGGCAGGGCTCGCAACCTGTGCGCGCAGCGCTTGCAGACCGGTTTCGGCCTGCTGCCTGTAACGGTCCACCAGTACGGCAACCAGTTCAGCTTTCGTCGGAAAGTGATGGTGGATGCTCGCCTTGCGGATGCCGATCGCAGCCGAGATATCGGCATAGCTGAAGCCGTTATAGCCCCCCGCGACGATGAGAGACTGCGCGATATCAAGAATCTTTTCTGAAGTCGAAGCCATTGATTGCATAGCGCTGCCTACCTTCTGGTAGGCTGGATGTCAAGACGGCGCATGGCTCCCGCTTCTCACAATGAGGTGTTCGGGCACCGGGTTGACTCACACACGTAACCTTCCTACTGGTAGGTAGACAACCACAAGGAATCTGCCAATGCAAAATCAATCTTCAACTCCGTCCAGCTGGCTGCGAACCTATTATTTCGCACGCGCCATCTTCTCCGTCGCATGGGTTGCCGCCGCCATTCTCTTCAGCGCCCAACCCGCTCTCGCCGTGCTTCTGCTCGTCATCTACCCGGCATGGGACGCCCTCGCCAATCTGGTTGATGCAAGGGTCAATGGCGGGCTCAAAGCCAACCCGTCCCAAGCATTGAATGTCGCCGTCAGCACCATAATGACGCTCGCCGTCATCGCGGCGTTGAGCAGCAGCATGTATGCGGTTCTGGCGGTGTTTGGCGTCTGGGCGATCTTTTCAGGCCTGCTGCAGTTGAACACGGGAATAAAGCGCTGGCGTTCTTATGGCGCGCAATGGCCGATGATCCTGAGCGGCGCGCAGTCGGCGCTCGCCGGCGGCTTCATGATCAGCCGGTCCATCGGCACTGTTGCGCCGACGATACGGGACATTGCGCCCTATGCGGCGTTCGGCGCGTTCTACTTCCTGCTTTCCGCAATCTGGCTTGCCGTCACGGCCTATCGCAAGGCAGTTGCCTAGGCGTTATCGCGCCCTAATCGCGATCCGGCGCGGCGGTGAACACCGCCCGTTGGGAGGCGAAGGCGCGCTGGTAGGCGGGGCGCGCCTCGCCGCGCGCGACATAGGCGGCAAGGTTAGGGTACTGCGCCACTATGCCCGATGCCCGCAGCCGGATGAGCACGTGCACCATCATCAGGTCCCCGGCGCTGAACGCGCCGTCGAGCCACTCGGCCTCACCCAGCCGGACGGACAGTTCGCCGAGCCGGTCGCGGATACGGCCATCGACAAGAGGCATGCGCTCCGCGCGCCAGCTCCTGTCCCCTTCCGCAAACAGGGCAACCTGACGCTCGAGGATCGGCGGCTCCACCGTGGCGACAGCGGCAAACATCCAGGCGATGGCACGCGCCCGCGCATTGCCGTCATCCGGCAGGAGGCCGGGATGGCGCCCGGCGATATGCAGGACGATGGCGCCGGATTCGAACAGCGCGAGCCCGTCTTCCTCAAAGGTCGGAATCTGCCCGAACGGCTGCAGCGCCAGATGCGCGGGCTCCTTCATCGCCGCGAACGAAACAAGTCTGGTTGTGTAGGGCGCGCCCACTTCCTCCAGCGCCCAGCGCACGCGCATGTCGCGCGCCAGGCCCTGGCCCTTGTCGGGCGAGCGTTCAAAGGCGGTAATGGTTATGGTCATGGCGGTCCTCCATCGCTTCTGCGTCCTGAAGACGATTGGCTATACGGGATTCCGACATTGCTTGGCTAGGATAGCCTCGCCGGGCTGGATCAGGCGCGCTATCCTCACGGGACGAGGCAGCTGTGAGGATCGTGTTCTTTTCCGAACCTGTACATGTCCCGGTACGAAGCGGGATACCATGCCGAAATCAACCCTTTGACGCCGAAGGACTTCAGGGTTTTGGGCGATGGCGCCCATATGGGCTTGTTGGGCGCATAGCAGCCCGGCTCAAGGTCCTTGCGGATGCGCTTGGCCGGGTTCCAGTAAATAAGCATCTTGTTCACGCCGGTTCTCTTAAGCATGGCGTTCTGCCAATCAAGAAGATCCCGCCACTTCGCCAGTATTCTTCGCTGATCCTGCCGTGTTGCGTTGCTGAAAAAGGCTGCACCAGCCGCTGTTTTGAACAGCTTGTTCCTGGTTTCGGGCGGACCGCCGTGGAAACCGACAAAAGAGTGGCGCTTGATCACCTTGCGCTCCAGTGGAAGGAAGAAATAATACGCACATCCCGATGCACAGATGCGGTCAACGATAATGGCCGGCTGAACGCGTTCCAGCATCTGGCCGATGTTTTTCGCGGCAAACATCTCACCGCCGCTTGAGCGAACGATGAGATAGCGAATATCGCGTGTCAGATTTGTCCGGAACAGCCGCTCGGTTTCAGCATTGATCTGACCGTAGTAGCAGAGGATATCCCCATTCCGGCTCATTTTGGGCCGCATCATTTCCTGCTTGAAGCCGCAATCGAAGTCCATCGCCGCCTGAAGCGAATGCGCCGGTTGCGGCGCAGCGCGGGCGGCGGAAGAGACCATGGCGCACAACAACAGGACCAAAGCCGCAATGCTTCGCGCGCTGCTGCCCGTTAATCCGGACAAACGTGCGCTACCACGTATGCGTATAACTCGCCGAACCTGTCACACTGGAATGACCGTGATTGTCCGTGGTGCCTGATACACCGATGCTCAGACTGTTGTGCGTCGGGCTTTCGTTGCCAGGCTTGCCGTTTGTCTGACCTTTGGCGTGTGCTGGACTGCTGCTGGTGTGCCCCTTGCCCGAAGAGGCGCCCTTGCTGTTACCGCCACTACCGCTTTTGCCGCTGCCGCTTTTGCCACTGCCGCCCTTACCGCTGTTGCCGCCACCGCCAGTCACGTAATCCAACTCGTATTCCATCAGTTCGCGCATAATCCGTTCCTCTCATGGTTCAGGCAGCGCGCATTCAGCAACGCCAGATTCAAAGGGTAGGCGCAAAAACGGAATTGGGAAATACGTATGGCTACCAATGCGAGAACGACGAACATAACGCGTGTCCGCTGTCCCATTGCAAGGCTCGTTCATCGAAAGTCCAATTTCCCGCCGTGCTGTTTCAGCCTACAACAGGACTTCTGACACGCTGATACCGGAAGCTTTGAACAGACAATTCATCGGCAAATGATTGCTCGCCAATCGCCGAACCAGCCCTTATAAGGGGCGCAGTGCGGTTTGTTGGGGATAAAGTTCCGCGTGCCTCGATATTGCCATGTTACACAATAACCTCGCGCGCAATGGAAGCGTGACGTACGGGACCTGATGACGCGATCAAACGCAAAAAGCAGAATCGAACAGGCAATCGACGATAATTTTGGCGCCATCCGCCAGATATCGCGCATTGTCCGCTTTTCGCTTTTCACCCATGCGCGCTTTCTCTCGGCCATTCTGGTGGCGGTGATTGCCTCTGCCGCCATGTTTACGGGCGTTCTCGCCGTCATGAACCGGCGTCCACCCGTGGCCATAGCCGCCATTGCCGCACCGCTGCGAACACGGCCTGAAGCTGCGCCGAAAGGCGACCGCCTGCCTCCGCCCGCCATCGTGCAGGCGGCGCCGGTGGCCAAGGTGCTGGAAAGCCAGGCTGATGGTTCGACGGAAAAATTCGCCTATCGCCAGGTCAAGATCGGTGCAACCAGGCAGGTGCCCGCGCGGGTCAGCGCGGGGCATGCCGCTGCATTCGCCCAGCGGTTTCCGCCCGCCAGCAGCGATCCGTTCCAGTCCATCCTGACGGAGAAATCCGCAAAGACCGTGACAAAAGCCATGCCGGTTGCCCTGGCGAGCCTGGGTGAGGAGCGCATTCTGGTGCGCGGCACGCCGATCAATGTCAGCACCGCCAAGGTGCAACCGGCTCCCGCCGTCGAGCAGGTGGTCGCCCTGCCCGCCCAGGGCATCGATATCGGCAGCCTGCTCGCTGCGGCCAACATGACCGACGAGGACCGGGCGGCGCTGCAGAGTGCACTGACGGCCAGCAGCAGCGCCTCGCCGGAGCGCATCGAGCTTCTCCTGGAAAAGGCGCCGCGCAAGGATGCGCCGGAGCGCCTGCTGATGGCGCGGCTTTTCCGGCATGACAGCCCGCCATCCGATCTGGCGCGCGACGATGGCGGCGTCCTGCGGCGTGTCAGCAACCCGCGGCAGTTCGAGCGCCTCGCCCATGAAGCCCATATCGCCAGCACGGACGTGGCCAGCACCGATACGCGCAGGGATGACCGGGCGCAGGCGGCCGAAAAGGAATTTCCCGCCGCCATGCAGCAGCTGGAAAAGCTGAATGTTCCGGCCCACATGGCGGGACAAATTCTGCAGCTTGCCAAGGAAAACGGCATCAAGCTGACCGATGCGGCCCTGCTCGACCAATCCGTCGAACTGGTGTTCCGCACCAATGAACAGGGCGAATCCGAGCCCGTTGCCGTAACCTTCAACATGAAGGACAAGACCAAGCGGTTTTACCATTACCGTGCAGCGCCCGGCAACAAGGCGGAGTTCTTCGATGAGGACGGCCAGTCTGCCTCCAAGACCCTGATGAAAAATCCGGTGCCCAACGGGCGGCTGGGCGATGGCTTTGCCTGGCGCACCCATCCGATTTTGAAGGTGCGCAAGCATCACAATGGCGTGGACTACGCCGCGCCCTTCGGCTCGCCCATTCTTGCGGCGGGCGATGGCGAGGTGGTGCTGATTTCATCGGAATCCGGCTATGGCAAATATGTCCGCATCAAGCATGATGGCGGCTTCTTCACCACCTATTCGCATATTTCGCGAACCCCGCCATCGCTGAAGGTCGGCCAGCGCGTCAGCCAGGGACAGGTGATTGCCTATATCGGCTCCACCGGCCTCTCCACAGGGCCGCATCTCTATTATGAACTGCGCATCGGCGATAAATATTACGACCCGACCGCGACGCCGCTGCCTGCCGGAACCGATCTTGAAGGCGCAAGATTGACGGATTTCCGCAAGCAGATCAGCCACGTGGAAAACATCGAGAACTATATCGGCGCGCGCATCGCCACCGCGTTTGCCCCGCCTGATGATGGCCGGGTGCACACGGCCATCCATTAGACGTTTGCAGGAGCACGCGGCGAACGCCGATCAGTGGCCGCCCGCTTCGCTGTCGAGATGTGCCATCTGTGCGGCGGCATAGCGTTCTCCGGCAGCAGCCCCTTTCGGCACGGCCTGCTCGATGCGGTCAAGATCATCCCTGGACAAGTGTACATCCAGCGCGCCCAGCGCTTCGCTCAGGCGGTCGCGGCGGCGGGCACCGACAACGGGAATGATGTCATCCCCCTGTGCAGCCACCCAGGCAATGGCGATCTGTGCCACCGTGACACCCCGGGCTTCGGCAATGCCCTGCAGGGCATCGACCAGACGCAGGTTCTTGTCGACATTCTCACCCTGAAAGCGCGGACTGTGGGCGCGGAAATCGGCGGGACCCGCAGCGTCCTTGCGCCAGTGCCCGCTGATCAGGCCACGCGACAGCACGCCATAGGCGGTGATGCCGATGCCCAGTTCCCGGCAGGTGGCGAGAATATGCTCCTCGATACCGCGCGAAATCAGCGAATACTCGATCTGCAGATCGGCAATCGGATGGACCGCGGCGGCGCGGCGGATGGTTTCCGGACCGACTTCCGACAGGCCGATATGCCTGACAAATCCGGCCTTCACCATCTCCGCGATGGCGCCGATGGTTTCCTCGATCGGCACGTTCGGATCAAGGCGCGCCGGACGATAGACATCGATATAATCCACACCGAGCCTCTGCAGGGAATAGGCCAGCGAGGTTTTCACCGCCGCGGGCCGTCCGTCAAAGCCGATCCAGCCGGCGGCGGGATCGCGCTGCGCCCCGAATTTGACGCTGAGGATCGCCTGATCGCGCTTTGTGCCTTTAAGGGCCTCGCTGATGAGCAGCTCGTTGTGGCCCATGCCGTAGAAATCGCCGGTATCCAGCAGGTTGATACCCGCTTCCAGCGCGGCATGAATGGTCGCAATACTCTCAGTGCGGTCGGCGGGCCCATACATGCCGGACATGCCCATGCAGCCGAGGCCCAATGCCGAGACCTGCGGGCCGGTTGTACCCAATGGACGAATTTGCATCTTGTCGAACTCCTTTTGCCACCGCACTTCCTGCGGCAGGTTGGCTCTTTATAAACCAGCGCTATTTGTGCGATAATCCGCCATACTGTGTACGGGCTGTACGGAAAACCGAACAATGAACGATCCCAATCTCAGCGATCTCGATGCGCTTGTATCCGTGGCGCGAGCCCGCAGCTTTCGCGGTGCCGCCAAGCTGCGCGGTGTTTCGGCTTCGTCGCTCAGCGACGCCATCCGGCGGCTGGAGGAGCGTGTCGGCGTGCGCCTGCTCAACCGCACCACCCGCAGCGTTACGCCCACGGAGGCCGGGACACGGCTGCTCGAACGGTTGACGCCGGCACTCGGTGAGATCACCGGCGCGCTCGACGCGCTCAACAGTTTTCGCGACAGCCCGACCGGAACGCTGAAGCTGAACGTTCCCACCATCGTTGCCCACTGCATCCTGCCGCCGATCGTCAACCGGTTCCTCGCGGCATATCCGGGCATCAGGCTTGAGGTGACGACCAACGACACCTTCATCGACGTGCTGGCAGCCGGTTTCGATGCGGGTATCCGCTATGATGAAAGCATCGAGCAGGACATGATCGCCGTGCCCATCGGCCCGCGCACCCAGCGTTTCATCTGCGTTGCAGCACCGGCCTATCTGGAAAAGCATGGCGAACCGCAGCACCCGAAGGATCTGCTGCAGCATGCCTGCATACGCCACCGCTTTGCCAGCGGCGCCATCGCGCCGTGGGAGTTCGAGCGGAATAAGGAACTGGTGAAGGTCAACCCGACGGGACCATTGATTGCTTCAACCATGGACCTGGAACGCGGCGCGGCACTGGCGGGGCTGGGGATTATCTGTACATTCGAGGAGTTTTTGCAAGACGGTCTTGAAAGCGGTGCCTTCCGGCCCGTTCTGCCCGAATGGTGGCAGAGCTTTTCGGGGCCCTTCCTCTACTATCCAAGCCGCAGGCTCATGCCGGCGCCCTTGCGCGCATTCGTGGATTTCGTCAAATCCGGCGGCGCGAAGCCTTGAACAAGGGATGCCTACTCGTCCTCTTCCTCGTCATCATCGGACTCGATCACATCCCAGATGAAGGCGTTCAGACGTTCTTCAATGCTTTTTCTGGAAGCACCGGCTTTTTCCATCTCGCGTTTGATCTTGACGAACTGCGCCTTGTCTTCGGGCGAGAGGTATTTTGCGGCGTTTTCGAGTGATGACATGGAACTGGACATACGCGGCTCATACCTTTTCGGGCGCGACAATGGAAGGATCATATCACGCCCAGAGCCAGTCCATCCTTAAGAAATTCAGCCAATATGCTGCTCGCGGCCGTGCTCCGCCTTGTCATCGCCCGCCGGGCCAAGCAGGAGCAGCGGTGGATTGCTGTCGCCAAGCGGCATGTGGCTGATGATATGGATCCGGTTTTGCGCATCGCGGCGGACGGAATAGACCAGTTCCCCATCAAGAGCGCCGTTCATCTGCCTGCCTGCAAGCCGGAACCGCAAAGTCAGCGCCACCAGCCCCAGCACGAAGACGGGCGGAACGATCAGCCACAGCACCTTCAGCCAATCGGAGAGCGATTGGTACGTATCAAAAAAATCCTGCCAGAAATTGTAGGTATCCATATCGATGGCTCAAAAATTCAACGTTAATTGTGACTTATAGTATACATATCGCAAACGCATTGACCAGCACTTTTCGCCTATTGTTACTCATAGTGTGTAGACTTAAAAGCTACATGCACGGCCACATGCCGCCATGGACTCAAGGCAGATCGTTGGCAGAAATGTGAGAAGAATCCGGGAAGAGATGGGCCTATCTCAGGAGCAGCTTGCCTTTGAGACAGAGTTGCACCGGACCTATATCAGCGGTGTCGAAAGAGGCGTCAGAAATCCGACGGTTCTGGTGATCGACCGTTTGGCAAAAGCACTTGGTGTGCCGCCCCATCTGCTTTTGATGCAGGGTAGTATCTAGCTTAAACTGCAGCGATTACTGAATGGCTGGCATTCCCGGCTCTGCGTGGTTCGACAGGCTCAGATTGCAGTGCGCAAAACCATCTCCGGCGCCAGGCCCACGAGCTGCGTGTAGCGCTCGGGGTCCGTCGCCCCCTCGGTGTTGACGATGAACACGCGCGAACCGGCATCAAGATGGATGGCTTGGCGCATGTCATGATTTTCAGCGACAGCGAGCAGGCCAGCCAAACCGGCGCCGCCGCTTTCCCCCGCAACGACGGCTACATCCGTTCCAAGCGGCCGGGCCAGGCGGTTCATCGCCGCGACGGCCCCTTCCTCTTCAACGGTCATGAACGCATCGGCGGCGCGGGAGAGGATACGCCAGGCCACGGGTGACGGCTCGTAGCATTCAAGCATCGCCATGACGGTGGCTTCACCGTGGGCGATCTTGACGACCTCGCCCGCCTGCGCGCTGGCAAAAATGCAGGCGGCGCGGGCCGGTTCGACCACGATGAAGGCCGGACGTTCTTTTCCAAGCACAAGCGCCAGATATGCTGCAAGCGCAGCGGCGACACCGCCCACACCCGCCTGCACGAAGACATGGGTTGGCGCTTGCGGCAATGCACGCAAGGCTTCACGGATGATGGCCGTATAACCCTGCATCACCAGCCCCGGAATGCGTTCATAGCCTGGCCAGGAAGTGTCGGACACGACAGTCCAGCCATTGGCCGCGCACACCCGCGCCGACTCGCGGATGGAATCGTCATAGGTGCCGTCGACGCGGATCATCTCGGCGCCGTAGCGGGCAATGGCCGCCACCCGCTCGTCGCTCACCCCGGCATGCACGAAGATCGCCGACTGCGCGCCCACAAGCCGGGCACCGGCAGCAACGGACTTGCCGTGATTGCCATCGGTCGCGCAACCGAAAGTCATGCCGCTGGCAATGGCGCGGACAGGCGGCGTGTGGAGTTCCGCAATATCCACGGGGCGTCCCAATTGCCGCTCCGCTTCCTCAAGCACAAGCCGGATCACGGCATAGGAACCGCCCAGCGCCTTGAAGCTGCCGAGACCGAGGCGCGCGCCCTCATCCTTGACGTGGAGCGTGGCAATGCCGAGACCGGCGGCCAGCGCCGGCAATGCATGCAGAGGCGTCGGCGCGTGGTTGTCCCGATGGGACAGATACCGTTCCACTTCCGCCGCAGCGCCGACACCAAGGGTCTCCACGTCGCGCGGATCAAGCGGCCCGTTGTGGCCGGTATGCCGGTTGAGGATCAACATTGCTCTTTCACTCCTGCCGTTGCGCATTTATAATGCGATAGAAGCGAGAAAAATGCTCTTATTTGGCGCATCTTGCGCAAGTTTCTTGCATAAAGGGGATGTTTCATGGCCAAACCATCGCTGACCGCGCCAGCCGGTCTCGATCATTTCGATCTTGCGATCCTCGACATCCTGCAAAAGGACAATGCGACGCCGCAACGGGTCATCGGTGAAGCGGTCAACCTTTCCGCCCCCGCGGTGCAGCGCCGCATCAAGCGCATGGAGGAACGCGGCGTCATTCAGGCCAATGTTGCCGTCCTCGACCCCGCCAGGCTCGGGCAGCCCATCACGATCCTTGTCGAAGTGGAGGTGGAAAGCGAGCGCATCGATCTGATCGATGCAGCGAAAAGGAGCTTTGCCGCCGCGCCGGAGGTGCAGCAATGCTACTATGTCACCGGTGAGGCCGATTTCATGCTCGTGATCATCGTGGCCAGCATGGCCGCCTATGAAGGCCTGACCCGGCGGCTGTTCTTTGCCAACCACAATGTCAAACGCTTCCGCACGGTTGTGGTGATGGACCGCGTCAAGACCAGCCTCGCCATCCCCCTGACCTGATCTTTACCCGGGCTTCCGATCCCGGCGCGCGAGGCCGCGCGCCGGATTGGTGCTGCTTACCCGCTCCGGGTCAAACCCGGCGGGCGGCACCGCGCCGCAGCCGTGCCAGCAGGTTGAGCCAAGGCATCCCATGGAAAATGCTCATCAGCACATACATGAGGGTCATGCCGCTGAAGGGCGATGTATTCGGCATCGCCGAGCAGATCATGCCGGCGTCGCCGGAGAGGGCTGTGACGAGCGCCATGACGGCGAATGTCGGTGCTGCGGCGAGACGCAGCCAGCCGGCCAGGCCGGGATCGGATGCGCTGCCGGGTTCCGGGCCGAACATCATCGTTCAACCCTGGCCGTACTTGTCGTGATGGCGCCACCAGACACCGGTCTCGTTACGCCCGAACGGGGCACGATCCAGCCATTGATACATGCCCCAGATGCCATCGAGGCCGCGCGCATAGCTGGAATAGGTGTGGTAGACGACGCCCTTATCGAGCACGAAAGCGCTCAGTCCCGGCCGGTCACGGGTGAAGGTGGCAGCATCGGTACCGGTCATGGCCGCCATGAGATCGACCGGCCCTTCTTCACCGCGCGGCTGCCGTTCCGGAGCTGTCTTGTCCGATGGCGGCTGCGGTGCGGCTGCCTCCCGGCGGAAATTGTATTCTATGCCGCCGTTGCGCTGTTGCTCCTCGGTGAACAGGACGCTGAAATCCCGATTGAAGTCACTGTTGAATGACGAAGCCCAGGGGAAATTCCAGCCCATGCGCTGCTTGAAACCCTGCAGTTTGGCAAGCGGTGCACGCGATATCGCCGAGAAGGCGACATCATGATTTTCCAGATGGACGGTGATGCCGTTGAAACCGTCGGCGATCGCCGAGCAGGACGGGCAGCCGGCCGTATAATCCGGTCCGAACATGAAGTGGTAGACGAGAAGCTGCGAACGGCCCTTGAACAGATCCGCCAGCGAGGCGCTTCCAGCGTCGGTGTCGAAGCGGTATTCCTTGTCGATACGAACCCAGGGCAGTTCCTGGCGCCGCTGTGCCAGCGCATCGCTGCGCCGCGTCAGATCCTTCTCATCCTTGAGCAGGCCGATCCGCGCAGCCAGCCATTCCTCGCGTGTTCCGGTCACATGTGATGTCATGGTCTTTCTCCTTCGGTTGTCTGCCGTCCGTACGAGCCGGTGCGACATGTTGCTTACCGGTCCTGAGTTTAGGGCCGGATACCGAAAGCATGGGAGTTACAATTGTGACGGGATTTCCCGGGCAAACTCAGCCGGATGCCCGGGGCCTTTTTCCACGACTTCTACGAACCAAGCGGCTTGTCCGGTCCGGGGTCGCCACCAGCTGCCGCCACCACCAGCCTGCGCAGGTAGTGGTTCCAGCCCTTTTCGTGGTTGGCGCGTTCCGTCTCGTCCGGCAGCCCGCTATGGGTGAAACGCACCAGCGTGCCTCCCTCCTTCTCTATAAGGTCGATCTCGACCAGACTCGAACCTGGCGGCACATTTTCGTGCCCTTCCCAGCCAAAACTGTAGGCCAGACGGTGCACTGGAATGACCTCGGTGAACTGGCCGCGAACCGTGTGCGTGTCATTGACGCTAAGGAGATAAATGCCGCCGGGATGCGGCTCGATTGTCGCTTTCGTCCCCATCCAGCGCAGGATCTTGTCGGGATCGGTGAGGAAGGCGAAGACCGTCGCCTGCGGGGCGGCGATCTCGATTTCGTTGCGAAGCGTCTCGGTCATCGGTGATCTCCTCCCAACAGGACGCACACTCACTTCGGCATCGCGCAATGTAAGCCAATCGGGATTTCGCGCAAGAAACAAAAGCGGATGACAGGGGCCTAGCATCGCTGCATGATGGCAGCCATGCAGTTGCCGTCCGCTCTTTCCTTTCTCGTCGACGAAGCGACCGGCATGCCGGATGGCGATGCCTTTCTGACGACGCTCGCCGCCCGGCTCATCGCCGACGGCCTGCCGCTGGCAGGCGGCACGCTCACCCAGGCGGCGCCCCATCCGGTCATTGGACGGCGTACATGGCTGTGGCGCGCCGACACGGGACAGGTGATCGAGGCGCTGGGCCTGGCCGGTCCTGCCGAGTCCCAGGACACTGACCTTGCCAGCAACTGGCTGATCAGCCTCGGGACAAATACCGTGCAGGAGGATTTCGCCAACGGTACCGTGCTTCGCTGGGCCGCGCACCGCCCGCTCACCAGCGAACAGTCGGAATTGCTGCGCCAAGCTGCCCGTTTTGCCGCTGCGCCTCTGGCACTGTTGGCCGCGCGCTCAACACTGACCGCACTGCTGACCACCTATCTCGGCCGGCGCAGCGCGACACAGGTCCTGGCTGGGCGTTTGCGGCGCGAGCCCGGCGAGACCATCCGGGCCGCCCTGTTGTTCGCCGATCTTCGCGGCTTCACCGAATTGTCGGAAACAACAGAAGCGAAGGACGTGATTGCCGCACTCGACGCGTGGTTCGACCGGATCGCCGGTGCCGTCCATGCCTTTGGCGGCGAGGTGCTGAAATTCATTGGCGATGGCGTTCTGGCGATCTTTCCGGTTGGCGAGCGCGGTGTGAAACTGCATGAGGATTGGGGCACCACGCCAGCCGCCATCGACAATTGCCTCACCGTTGCCGACCGGTTCGACATT
>NZ_JBQEPA010000032.1:0-51716 GCF_052056495.1 Phyllobacterium sp. 22229 | reverse complement strand
TGGCCAAAGCGCCGATCCTTTCCCGACTTTCGAAAGTTTCCGGAAGCATTCCCGCCGGAAAGGACGAGGAGAAGGATGGCAACGCTTGCCTGCAGGTCGGCCCGCACCGGTACCGCCATTTCGGCGGCGCCGGTCGGTGTCGGCGCGCGGACGTCGGCGGCAAGATCGATCAGCGTCCAATCCGTTTCATGCCCGACGGCTGAAATGACGGGGATATCGGATGCCGCAACGGCGCGCACGACGACTTCATCGTTGAACCCCCAGAGATCTTCCAGGCTGCCGCCGCCACGCGCCACGATGAGAACATCGGGCCGCGGCAAGGCGCCGCCCGGCTGCAGGGTGTTGAAGCCATTCACAGCGGCGGCCACTTCCGCGCCTGACGTTTCGCCTTGCACACGCACCGGCCAGACCAGCACATGCAGCGGAAAGCGGTCGGTAATGCGGTGAATGATATCGCGGATAACCGCGCCGGTGGGCGAGGTGACCACACCGATGACGCGCGGCATGAAGGGCAGCAATTGCTTGGCGGCCGGGTCGAACAGACCTTCCGCG
This sequence comes from Phyllobacterium sp. 22229, assembly GCF_052056495.1. Lineage (NCBI taxonomy): Bacteria > Pseudomonadati > Pseudomonadota > Alphaproteobacteria > Hyphomicrobiales > Phyllobacteriaceae > Phyllobacterium > Phyllobacterium sp. 22229. The sequence goes on along the minus strand of NZ_JBQEPA010000032.1, from coordinate 51,164 downwards.
CCGAGCTTGCGCTTGCGCTCTTCCAGAAGCGCCATCAAAGCCCCGGCGCCGGCCGGTTCCATCTGCTCGATGACGATCTGGTATTTTGACGAGCCGGGATAGGTGGTCAGCTTGCCGGTCGCGATGACTTCCATGCCTTCTTCAGGCTGGAATTTCAGCCGGCTCATGCTGCCGCGCCAGACCACGGCCTCGATCCGCGCCTTGTCGTCCTTCAGGGAAAAATAGGCATGGCCCGAGGAATGCGGGCCGCGATAACCGGAAATTTCGCCGCGCACGCGCACATGGCCGAACGTGTCCTCAACAGTGCGCTTTAGCGCTCCGGAGATTTCGGATACGGAATACTCGGCGACATTGGACGTCGATTCGGACTTTTCGGTCATTTCCTATTCCTACCGGGGTGGCGAACGGCGTCAAGTCTTGGACAGGCGGGTTCCAGGGTCCGGGGATGAAAAGGGGGAATGCTCATGACGCAACGTCTCAGTCTGCGCCATTATCTGATGATCGGCGCCGCGATGATCGCGGTGACCGCCATCGTCCTGCTGTGGATGGGCCGCAATCCGATCTGCACCTGCGGAGCGGTCAAGCTTTGGGTGGGCGAAGTCAACTCGTCCGACAATTCCCAGCATATTTCCGACTGGTATTCCCTGTCGCACATCATCCACGGCTTTCTGTTCTACGGCCTTTTGTGGCTGGTTGCGCGCAGCAGGCCGGTGGGCTTGCGCCTGCTGCTTGCCATCGTGGTGGAAGCCGCGTGGGAGATTTTCGAGAATACCGATATGGTCATCAACCGCTACCGCGAGGCGACCATTGCGCTCGGTTATACCGGCGACAGCGTGCTGAACTCGGTGTGTGATATCCTGTTCATGGTGATCGGCTTTTTCTTTGCCTCCCGCGCGCCGCTCTGGCTGACGATCATCATCGCCATCGTCTTCGAATTGCTGGCCGGATATGTCATTCGCGACAATCTCACCCTCAATGTCTTGATGCTGATCTATCCGCTCGATGCCATCAAGGCGTGGCAGGGCGGGCTGTAACCGCCTACCAGCCCGGAACCAGCTCGGTGGAGCGCACCTGCCGCAGCCGCTGGTTGACCTGGTTGGGCGCAGCCGCCGGCGCCATGCTGACCGGGGTTGGCATCGACAGGTTGTCGAGGCTTTCGACGATATGCTGCGCCAGCGCGTCCACGATGGCCGAGGGCTTGGTGTGGCCGCGCATGATGCCGATGCCGAATTCCGGCAGGCGGCCAAAGCCGTCGGCTTCGGTGAGCACGCGCATGCCGGGGCGCAGGGCGCATTCCGGCAGGATCGAGACGGCAAGACCAGCCAGCACAGCGGCCGCCAGAACCGTCGCCGACCAGCTGGTGAACAGGATGCGATAATCGTGATGCATGGTGTCGAGCACGTCGATTGCCGCGGCGCGCCAGATGCAGGTCGGCCGGCCAACGGCAAGCGGCAGCACCTTCTCCTCATGCACCGTATGGTGCGCCGACGTGACCCAGAGCAACTGCTCGCTGCGCACCACTTCCGAACGGCGCATGTCGTCGCACTGGGTGACCAGCGCCAGATCGAGCTGCCCCTTGCGGATCATCTCATCGAGATTGACCGTGGGCTCGCACACCACCGAAAGTTCGACGCGCGGGTTGGACCGGGAAAAGCGCGCCATGATTTCCGGCAGGAAGCGGTCGGCATAGTCGTCCGGGGTGCCGATGCGGATGTGTCCCTGCAGCTGCGTATCGTCGAAAGCGGCGATGGTTTCGCCGTTGAGCTGCATCATGCGGCGGGCATAGGCCAGCAGACGCTCGCCGTCTTCGGTCAGCTTGTTGGTGCGCCCGTCCCGTTCGAAGAGTGCCTTGGAAACCCGCTCTTCCAGCCGGCGCATCTGCATGGAGACCGCTGACTGTGTCTTGTTGACCGCATCCGCAGCTCTGGTGAAGCTGCCGCTGTCGGCAATGGCGATAAATGTCTGCAATTGGTCAAGATCAAGAGGCGCATTCATGGCTTCGCTCCCGGACGGCACAATCCATCATTATTATTGAACGTTTACATGAAAAACATTCGTTTGAATAATCAATTTTTGTGGATCATTCTACAGATGTTCAGGAGACGCCCGTGTTGAAACGATACCGGGCGTGATGCGTAGAAAATGGTTTCAACGCGGTTCAACCCTTCTTGATCAGCGCCATTCAAAAAGGAGTAGGGCGATGACGACGACAACGAGAACGACTGAAGTAAATGGATTTGTGCCCGCGATCGCTTTCGCGCTGGCCCAGGCCGCTGGCTTTGTCACCCGAATGATCGTCGCCCGCCGCAATCGCAAAACGATTTTGAGCCTCGGGGAGTGGAACGATCAAATGCTGCATGACATCGGTGTCACGCGCGGTGATCTGCATTCGGCCCTTGGCACGTCGCTGCTTGAAGATCCGAGCGAAAAACTGGGTGCACTGGCCGATGTACGGGCCCGTTTGCGCGCAGCACGCTCGATCAGCTGAGCATCGATTTTGACGGTTTAGCAGGCGTCCCATTCACACCGGAATCCCCTCCCGGTGCCCCGCCTGCCCACTGCCCGGCCTTCTGGCCGGGCTTTTTCTTTATGGGGCCGCTACTTGTTGCGGTCCATGCCGCGCAGATACTGGTCGAAAATGGATTCCACGCCCTTCTGGTATTGTTCGTTGGTTTTCCGGCCCGTTTCGAACATCTGGTCGAGGACATCCTTGAACGGATTGTTGGCAGTGGGTGGTTGGTCCGGCTGCCGGGGCTGAGGCTCCGGTGCCGTGCGCTGTTGCGCGCCGCCGCCGAGCATATCGCCGAAGATTTTGCCGAGGGGATTGTCGCCGAACGGGTTCTGCGCATTCCCCGCCGGCTGCTGGCCTTGCGGCGTGGCGCCGGGAAACCCGCCGCGCGTCATCTGTTCGAGGATTTGGCCAAGCGGATTGTTGCCCCACGGATTGGCCTGGCCCTGCGGCTGCTGCGGCGCTCCGGCAGCGCCGCCGCCAAGCATGCTTTCCAGAATCTGGCCCCAGGGGTTGGCGGCGCCCGGCTGGTTGGGCGCGGTCTGGCCGCCGATGCCGCCGCTTTGCCGCATCATCTGCTCGATGAAATCGCCAATGACATTGCCGCCGCCGAGCCCGGCCGCCGCAAACTGGCCTGTCGACTGCTTGTAGAGCCCGCCCATGGTCATGGATGCGAGCACCGGCAGCATCTGCTGCAGCGTACTGACGGCGATGCCGGTCATCCGCGCGGCGTGATCGGCGACGGCGCGTGACAATTCCTTCGAACCGAACAGATTGTTCAAAATGGCATTGCCGTCGGCGATACCCGCCGGATTGAAGGCCGCTTGCGGATTATCAAAATAATTGACGTGTTGGCCCGATGACAGCGACTGGATGAAGGCGCCGACGCCCATGGGATCGGCGGTATTGCGCTGCAAGCCCTGCGAAAAGGCAGGCATCAATGCCTCGATGGCGGCGATTGTCTGTTGTTGCGAGAGCTGAAACTGGCGGGACAATGCCTCCACGGCCTGCCCGCCCTGTCCCTTCAGGAACATGTCTACAAGATTCATGGCGCCGATCCTCCTTCGGGCTGATGCACGAGAGAAGAGTAGCCCTGCCGACAACCAAAGTTCAATCTTTTTATCGGGTTAGAAGTACTGCGCCAGATTCTTGCGGATGCGTTCCAGCGGATCGACGGCGGGATCGCCGGGCACGAATGTTTCGCCGGTAATCGTTTCATAGGCCTGGATATAGACCTTGGTCGTCGCGTCGATCATATCCTGCGGAATCTCGGGGATATCATCCTTGTAGGGGTCGCAGCGCTCGACCACCCAGGTGCGGATGAAGTCCTTGTCGAAACTGACCGGGCGCTTGCCCGGCGCATAGCTGTCGGCAAACCAGTAGCGGCTGGAATCCGATGTGTGGATTTCATCGGCCAGCACGATGTTGCCGTCGGCGTCCGTGCCGAACTCGTACTTTGTATCGGCCAGAATGAGGCCGCGGCTGGCAGCGATTTCCTGTCCGCGCGCGAAAAGCTTGAACGCATAGGCGGAAATCGTGTCCCACTGTTCCTGCGTCAGCAGCTTCTGGTCGAGTATTTCCCGGGCGGTCAGTGGTTCATCATGGCCGCCATCGAACGCCTTGGATGTCGGCGTGATGATCGGTGCGGGAAGCTTTTCATTGTCCTGCAGGCCGTCGGGGAAGGTCGTGCCATACATCTCCCGCTTGCCGGCCTTGTAGAGCGTCAGGATCGACGTGCCGGTGGTTCCCGCGAGATAGCCGCGCACGATGATTTCGACCGGCAGGATATCGAGACGGCGGGCAACCACGACGTTCGGGTCGGGATAATCAAGCACATGGTTGGGACAGATATCGCTGGTCTGCTCGAACTGGTAGCGCGCGGTCTGCGTCAGCACTTCGCCCTTCAGCGGAATGCAGGCCAGAATCCGGTCAAATGCGCTGATGCGGTCCGTGGCGATAATGATGCGCCGCCCATCCGGCAGATCATAATTCTCGCGCACCTTGCCGCGGTAATAATTCGGCAGTTCGGGAATGAAGGCTTCGGTGAGCGCTTTGTGTGTGGGCATGGTGTGAAGAATCCGCGTCAGACAATCTGGCTTCCGCATAACACATAAGTCGGGCAACGGGAGTCAAATTCTTGACTAGCGCCCGCCGGTTACATCAAGGAGTGCGCCGGTCACATAGGACGCGGCATCGCTGAGCAGCCAGACGATGGATTCGCCGACTTCGTCAGCCGTTCCCGGCCGTCCCAGCGGTGCCATCACGCCGAGGCGCTGCGCCCGGTCCGGCTGGCCGCCGCTGGCGTGGATGTCGGTCTCGATCAGGCCGGGGCGGACGGCATTGACGCGGATGCCTTCGGCACCGACTTCCTTGGAAAGGCCGATGGTCAGCGTATCCATCGCGCCCTTCGATCCGGCGTAGTCGACATATTCCGACGGTCCGCCGAGGCGGGCTGCGGCGGATGACAGGATGACGATCGACCCGCCTTTGCCGCCGCGCGATCGCGCCATGCGCCGGACACCCTCGCGGGCGCAGACATAGGCGCCGAGGATATTCACATCGAACATGCGTTTGAGGCGTTCGGTGTCGATATTCATCAGCTTGGATGCGGGCGCTACGATACCGGCATTGATGACAAGGCCGTCCAGCGGGCCGAGTTCCTCGGTCTGCCTGAACATGGCGATGACGTCGGCCTCGTTGGCGACGTCACCCTGTATGGCTTTTGCCTTACCGCCGGCTGCGATGACGGCCGCAACCACCTCGTCGGCGGCAGCCCTGTTGCCGATATAGTTGACGCCGACCGACCATCCCTTTTGACCCGCAAGAATGGCCACCGCACGGCCAATGCCGCGGCTTGCACCTGTTATCAGGATGGTCTTGCTCATTGCATATCTCCCAAAGGGTGGAATTAGTAGGCGTACTCCAGAAAGGCAGGTTCAACCGAACCGCCCCAGACCGTGTTGTACTGGCTGAGCATCTGCTCGGCGGAGGTCGTGCCGCGCGCGACCACTTCCTCCAGCGATGCGAGATAATGCGTCTCGTCAAAGCCTTCGCTGTTGAGCAGCACGCGGTTTTTCAGGCCAAGGCGCGAAATTGCCAGCACGTCGCGGGAAATGTCGTGCACAGAGCGGTTGCGCAGCGTGGCGCGCAGGCCCTTTGCCGGCACTTCATCGCGCAAAGCCTGCACTTCCGGATAGGTCCAGTCGCGGGTGAGGGCTTCCGCCGCATCCAGGGCCTCGGCGTCGTAGAGAATGCCGACCCAGAATGCCGGCAGCGCGCAGATGCGCCGCCACGGGCCGCCATCGGCGCCGCGCATTTCAAGGAAGCGCTTCAGCCGCACTTCCGGGAACAGCGTTGAAAGGTGGTTCGTCCAGTCGCCCATATTGGGCGTAGCGTCCGGAATGGTATCCTTCAACGCGCCGTTCATGAACTGGCGGAAAGTCACATGCGTGCAGTCATGGTAACGGCCATGGCGCAGGACAAAATACATCGGCACGTCGAGCGCCCATTCCACGTAATCGGCAAAGCCGAAATTTTCGTTGAAGATGAACGGCAGCACACCCGAGCGGTTGTTGTCCGTATCGCGCCAGATATTGGAACGCCAGGACAACAGGCCGTTCGGCTTGCCCTCGGTGAACGGCGACATGGCGAACAGCGCCGTGGCGATGGATTGCAGCTTTACGGACACCTGCATCTTGCGCCGCATGTCGGTTTCCGAGGCGAAGTCGAGATTCACCTGGATGGTACAGGTGCGGTACATCATGTTCAGCCCGTCCTTGCCGACCTTCGGCATATAGTTGGACATGATGTTGTAGCGGGATTTCGGCATGCGCGGCGTTTCGGCCAGGGTCCATTTCGGGCTGCCGCCGAGACCCAGGAAGCGGATGCCGAGCGGTTCGGCTATCTCGCGCACCTGCGCCAGATGCGCATTGGTTTCGCGGCAGGTCTGGTGGATAGTGGAGAGCGGTGCACCCGACAGTTCGAACTGACCGCCCGGTTCCAGCGAGATTGCGCCCTGTCCGGTCGGCTCGACCAGGCCGATGATATTGCCTTCGTCAATGATCGGTTCCCAGCCCAGCTTCGACTGCATGCCTTCAAGGATGGCGCGGATGCCGCGCGGACCGTCATAGGGAACCGGACTGTTGTCTTCGGTGTAGAACGGGAATTTCTCATGCTCCGTGCCGATGCGCCATGCCGATTGTGGCTTGGAGCCCTGGGCGAGGTAGGTCGCCAGTTCTTCCGTACCGGAAAGGGGCGTCTCGTCTGTTGTATCGCGCGCCATGGATGGTGCTTCCCCACTAGAATGTTCGAACTTGCGGCGTGATTGGCTGTTTTCGGAAACGAGCGCAAGCAAATTTCGCTGATGCACTCATCAAGAGAATTTGTAACTCACCAATCGCCGATCGTCGCCTGAATAAGCGCGAGTGCGGCAACGGCGGCTGTGTCGGCGCGCAGGATGCGCTGGCCCAGCGGAATGGCGGTGACAAACGGCAGTTTGCGCAAGGTCTCGCGCTCCGTATCCGAGAACCCGCCTTCCGGGCCGATGAGAACACCAAGCGGCCCGCGCGGCAGGCTTTGCAGCAGTGGCAGCGGGTTATGGGTATCATGACCTTCGTCGCAGAAAATCAGCCTCCGCCCCGCATCCCAGCCGTCCAGCAGTTTCTCAAGCTTGACCGGTTCGCGCGTTTCCGGGATGGCCAGCACGCCGCATTGCTCCGCCGCCTCGATGGCATTGGCCTCGATCCGATCCACGCCGATTCGGGTGACCTGCGTGTGCTGGGTGATCACCGGTTGCAGAACCCCGGCACCCATTTCAACCGCCTTTTGCACGAGGTAGTCGAGCCGCCCCTGCTTGAGCGGGGCGAAACAATAGACAAGATCAGGCGTTGCCGGTTGCACCCGCGTCAGTTCAAGCGGTTCCAGCGCCAGTTTCTTCTTGCTTTCAAAGCGCAGGGCGGCGCGCCATTCGCCGTCCCGGCCGTTGAAAACGAGGATTTCATCGCCGTCCTTCATCCGCAGCACATTGGCGAGATAGTTGACGGCTTCCGCCGGGGCGTCGGTTCGCCTGCCGGCCGCCAGATCCGCGGTTATATAAAGCCGTTGCATTCGGTAATTTGCGCGCATGGGAGATGGATGCCAGAGAGGGGATGGGGCGGTCAAGCGGACGGTGTCAGCCGAGAGGCGGCAGACGCCGCTTCACCGGCGAGGATTTGACGATGGAGGTGTTGGTTTCCGCCTTTTCCGCCAGCCGGTCGAGCAGGCCATCCAGCTGTTCCATGCTGCGGAAATGCAGCTTGCCGATAAAGCAGTCATCGCCCGTCACCTTGTCGCATTCCGTAATTTCAGGCATCTCCTGGATCAGCCGCTCGACGATATGCAGCATGCCGGGCAGGGGCCTGACCCGCACGATGGCTGTCAGATTGTAGCCGAGCGCCGCCGGATCGATATCGACGGTGAAGGCGCGGATCACCTTTTTTTCTTCAAGCCGCCGCAGCCGCTCGGACACGCTGGGGGACGAGAGCCCGACTTTCTGGCTCAGTTCCTTCAGCGAGATTCGCGCATCTTCGATCAGAATGCCGAGGATGGTCTTGTCCATTTCGTCGAGCATAGCAACCTCGTAAGGCAGATCAGGGAATTTACCTGCATTAAACAGGTGTACTCAATATTGTACCTTCTTCTTCATATATCAAAACGCCGTCCCGCCGAATAGTCTTGTGATGCAAGATGAAGGGACGAGCGCTATGGAACGGGATGTAGCAAGAGGCAGCGTGGAAATGACCGCTGCGATGATGATTTCGGGCACGATCGGCTGGTTTGTGCTGATGTCCGGTCAGCCGGTCTTATCCGTCGTGTTCTGGCGCTGCGCCTTTGGAGCGCTGACATTGCTCGGCGTTTGCGCTGCACTCGGCCTGCTGCGTCCCAACATCATGTCATGGAAGCTGTTCGGTCTTGCCGTTCTTGGCGGCGTTGCCATTGTGCTCAACTGGGTGCTGCTCTTTGCCGCTTATTCCCGTGCGTCCATTGCCATCGCGACCACGGTTTACAATGTCCAGCCGTTCATGCTCGTCGTATTGGGCGCGCTGATCTTCAAGGAGAAACTGACATTCACCAAGCTGTTCTGGCTGGCTGTCGCATTTGCCGGCATGCTGCTGATCGTTCAGGCCAAGCCCGGCGGCGGTTATACGGGAACCAACTACATGGCCGGTATCGGCCTGTCGCTGGGCGCGGCCTTTCTCTACGCCATCGCATCCATCGTGGCCAAGCGGCTGAAGGGCACGCCGCCGCATCTGATTGCGCTCATTCAGGTTTGCGTCGGCATCGTGCTGATGGCGCCGCTTGCCGATTTCAGTGTCCTGCCGAAAGGCGTGGCCGAATGGGGCAGCATCGTCACGATTGGTGTGGTTCACACGGGATTGATGTATATTCTGCTCTATAGCGCCATCCAGAAATTGCCGACCCATCTCACCGGATCGCTGTCATTCATCTATCCCATCGCTGCCATTCTGGTTGATTATTTCGCCTTCGGGCATCAGCTGCAGCCCATTCAGTTCCTGGGATCTGCAGCCATTCTCATCGCTGCGGCCGGTACCAGCCTCGGATGGAAACTGGGCCGGACCGTGCCTGAGGGCGCCAAGGCATAAGACCAGACGGCATTTGCCAGATGCAGTTTTGTTCTATATGTGTGGAAAGAGCATAAACACTTTTGACATTGCAGAGCAAGGCCATGGAAATACGTCCTCTCACCCGCGATCAGATCGAACATGTCTGGAGCATTGACCGCAGCGAAATCATCGAAAATATCTATACGCTGAAGGATGGGGAACTGGTTCTCCATCCCGAATTTTGTGACGCGCCGGGTTGGGAAGAGGGCGAGCCGGAAAAATACACGCCCTTGCTTCAGGAAAGTTTTGACCGGGGCGGCCAGTTCTTTGGCGCTTTCGATGGTGGAAAACTCGCGGGCGCGGCCATTGTCGACAGCATCTGGCGCGGTCCAAGGAAAGACTTGCTGCAGTTGAGTTTTCTGCATGTCAGTCACGCCTATCGCGGCCGGCGCCTGGGTGTGCGGCTGTTTGAACGCAGCAGGCAGGCGGCGAAGGAGCGCGGCGCCAAGGGCTTCTACATCTCCGCCACGCCGTCGGAGCACACGGTGAATTTCTATCGGCATCTCGGTTGTGTCGTGACCGCGCCCGATCCGGAACTGTTTACGATGGAACCGGAGGATATTCACATGGAGTGCGTTTTTAGCTGAAATAACGCATTAAGATTGAACTCCCGTGATGATTGGCTGGTAACCGCCGCGCAAGGCCTCAACGGTGGAGGGCGGTGTCAGCAGGCTGACGTCCCGTGTGGGCAGCGGGCAGGCCGCATAGCCGTCCCAGGACCAGAGATAAGTCGCGCGCCGATAGACGAGATAGGCACTGTCGCCGGAGGCGATCATGCTGCCGTCCGGCAGGTCCTTAACCGCCGTTGCAAGCCGGTGGCGTCTCTTGGCGCCGTCCCCGTCGAGGCGCTCCCCGTGCAACACGCGGTCCATTTCCGGTGCCGATTGTCTGGCGATGCCCTTGCCATCGGCCCAGGCTGCCTGGAAAGCCTTCGCCCGTTCCCGCTGGCAATAAAAGCATGGGCGGTGTCCGGCACTGAGCGCCGTCGGCTCATCGAGAAAGAACAGCTCGGTCCAGCTTTGCCGGGCCATGACGGCGCGCCGGACGTTCCTGAATGCGCAGACGCAGATGATCCAGGCCCTGGTGGTCCAGCGCCGTTTCAGCAGGGTGCGCGTTGTCGGATCGTGGATGATGCCGCGATTGCCCATGAGGGTTCCGCGCTGGGGCACGGCGAGGATGTCGCCGAAGGGTGTGACACGGTTTTGCAGGGGCATTTGATGGCTTCCGGCTGTGAAGGCTCCATGCTATCGCAGGATCATCGTCAATGCGATCATCAGGCAGGTAGAATGCGCGTTCTCGTTGTACAGAATTATCAGAATACCGGATTGGGGCTGGTTGGACAGGCCTTGGCGGAGGCCGGTGCACAGATTGATCTGGTGCAGGCCCATACCGGTGAACCGTTGCCTGCCGATGACGCCGGTTATGACGCGCTGATCTCGCTCGGCGGCGATCAGAATGCGCTTGCTGACGACCAGTTTCCCTACCTTCCCGCGCTTGCCCGGCTGATCCGGCGCTTTGGCGATGCGGACAAGGCGGTGCTTGGCATCTGCCTTGGCAGCCAGCTTGTTGCGCGCGGCTACGGGGCCGAAAATATTCTGGATCGTCCGCAGGAATTCGGCTGGCATGCGGTCACGGCGACGGCCGAAGCGGCAGCCGATCCCGTGCTGTCCGCGGTTGCGCACAACTTTCCGATTTTTCACTGGCACAGGGATACATTTTCCCTGCCGGAAGGCGCTATGCATCTCGCCTCGAGTGCGATGACGCGCAATCAGGCCTTCCGCATCGGGCGGGCCGTCTATGGTATCCAGTTTCACTTCGAGGCAGATACCGCGCTGGTCGAGGAATGGCGGCATGTTTTCCACGGCGAGATCATGAGGGACAACCCCGGCTGGCTTGCAAACTATCCGGCACTGGTTGCGGAAAACGGTGCTTCGGCCGATGCGGCCGGCCTCGCTTTGGCGCGCGCCTGGGTCGCGCTGATCTAGCGGCGGACGATTCAGTTGCATCTGTGCAACAGGCAAAATTTGAATCAAATTGCCCCGTCGGTATTCATGGGGAGCGTGGCTTTCGTTCACTTGCTGGAAAGAATTGTGCGCTGTAGTTGCCGGGCCGGTTAGCTGGCATGAAGCCAGGCCGTAGAGACTGATGGAAACGCCCGAATGACGATGAAAAGTGCCGCCCTTTTGACCGCAATGATGCTTGCATCGATCCTTTTCATGGGCGCCGAACTGGTATCGGTTGATGCCGGAGGCCGCACCGTATCGAGCGATGGTTACGGAATCAGCTCCGCCTCGCGTTAAACAATCGCTTCCAGAAAAGACTTGGCTTCAGCGTCGATCCTGATGGCGCTGAGGCGGCCGCTGGCATAGGCGCCGGTATCCAGATTGACCCGGTTCTGCCGCACTTCCACATCGCTGGCCGGTGTGTGACCGTGAATGACGACCTTGGAATGCAACCGGGGATCGTCGAGAAACTCCCAGCGAATCCAGATCAGATCGTCCGGATTTTGCCGGTCGAGATCAACCCCGGGCCTGATACCGGCGTGACAGAAGAAAAAATCTCCGAGGATCATCGAGCGGCGCAAACCGCGCAGAAACTCCACATGGGTTGCCGGCACGGCGCGCAGCAGGGCGGAGCGTCCCGCTGCCACCGAGGCCGGATCGTCAAAATCGATCGTTACGCCATAGGAGCGCGCTGTCTGCCTGCCACCATGCCGGGCGAAGACGCCATGAGCGTCGCCCGTGGCCAGAAAATCCAGAAATCCGACATCGTGATTGCCTGCCAGCGTCAGCATGCGGTGGTTCTTCCTCTGGGCGTTGACCAGATGATCCAGCACCCCCCTGGAATCCGGGCCGCGATCCACATAGTCGCCGAGATGCACCGCCACCCAGTCGAACGGCGGCTCCTTGGCGTTTTCAACCAGAATTCGCCGGTGCATCTCCTGCAGGAGATCGAGGCGGCCATGCACGTCACCGATGGCATAGACCCGCAGGCGATCGGGACCGCGCGCATGTTTGAAGTCGATTGTCTTCATGGGCGGTCCAGCTCCCTCTGGCTGCGCCGCAGCCGCGATGTTTCCTGCCAGGCATTGCTGCGCGCCGCCTCTTTCTGGGCCTGTTCGATAAAGTCGATGTGCCCGTGCACGGCAGCCCGCGCCCCGTCGGGATCTGCAGCCAGGATGGCGGCGGCGATGGACAGATGCTGCTGCAGCAGCTTTTCCCGGGCGCCGGGAAAGCCGTAGATGAGGGTGCGATTGTAGAACACATCGTCGGCGAGCAGCCGGTAGCAGGAGCGCAACGTGTGCAGCAGAATGATGTTGTGGGCACATTCGCCGATGGTGCTGTGCAATTCGACATCCAGCTCGGCCTCCCGTTTGAAATCATCGGTCTCGTAGGCGCGCTGCATCGCGTCAACGATACCGCGCAAAAGCAGGCGGTCATCGTCCGTTGCCCGGCGCGCGGCATAATCCGCCGCGATGCTTTCGATCTCCCGGCGGTATTCGAGATAGTCCGCTGCTGCCTTCGGGTGGCTGGAGATCAGCTCCATGACTGGCTTGGAAAAGACCTCGCCGATGACATCGGCAACGAAGGTGCCGCCGCCATGGCGCGCGACAAGCAATCCCTTGGCTTCGAGAGCCTTCAGCGCGCTGCGCAGAATGGGGCGCGACACGTCGAACTGCACGGCAAGGTCGCGCTCCCCCGGCAAGCGGTCGCCCACGCGCAGAATACCCTCGAGAATGAGTGTCTCGATCTGGCCGATAATGTCATCGGCTGTTCGCGAGGAGTGGATGCGGGCAAAAACCGGGCTGCTCATGATGAAAATCGTCCGCAGGAGTGATGTGTCCTGACAGCGTACCGGCAAATCACGAAACTGGTCAATTCTTTGATCCAGTTGGCAAGCGTCGCATAGCCGCAGCCTTCCGGCGTAAAGGAGCATTGAAAGGGCCGGTCATTGCGTTCACCATCTTGTGAACACGCCACCAAAGGGGCCGGTATGAAGGGGAAAAGACTGAAAACAGCGGCGGCATTTTCCAACGCGGCCACGGGTCCGGGCGTGATGGGCTTTCCGGGGCATGCGGAGCGTTGCGTGGCGCTGGGTGAAGTGCATGCGCGGCCCTATCCCCTGGTGGACACGCCGCGCCTTCTCATCCAGCTCGCTTTCATGACCGAAGGCGGTTCCACGGTCGATCATGCGGTTCTGGCGGAGCTCAGCCGCAGCATAGGCATAGCGCCTCCCGCGCGCGATGCCCGCCACCACATCATGCCCTGGGGCAACGGCACGTTGCGCTGGGAGCGGCATACGGAGTTCTCGACCTATCTGTGGGAAGGTCCGTTGCCGCGCGCCGGCCAGGCAGCACAGCATCCCTTCGGGGAGGGCTTCAATCCGCCGGGCACCGTGATTGACGGCGTGCGGCTGGAGATTATCCGCAAGGACAATGGCGCCGCGGCGCTGGTGGAGGAATTCGATCCGGCCAGCCTCTGCTACAGCGATGTCGAGAACGGCCGTGCATCCATCGTGACGGATTTCCGGCAGGACGGCGACGGCATGACCCGCATCCTGATCCTCGATGATGGCCTGTCGCCCGCCCGCGCCGGTGCCCTGTCGCAGCGTGTGATCGAAATCGAGACCTACCGGACCCTTGCCATGCTCGGCCTGCCGCTGGCGCAGTCCCTGTCGCCGCGCATTCGCCGCATCGAAGACCGCCTGGCGGGTCTGACCACGGAAATGCGCGTACCGGATGCCGACAATCACAAACTGCTCGATGAATTGACCTCCCTTGCCGCGGAACTCGAAGCCGATGCAGCCTCGAGCCTGTACCGGTTCGGGGCAAGCCGGGCCTATAATGGCATCGTCCTGGAACGGCTGGCCGCGCTGCAGGAAGAGCCGGTGACCGGCTATGAAACCTGGGCGGCGTTCATCCAGCGGCGCATGGCACCTGCCATGCGCACATGCCATTCCGTCAGCGGAAGACAGGAAAACCTGTCGGAAAAACTCTCGCGCGCCGCCACGCTGCTGCGCACGTCGGTTGACGTGGAACTGGAACGGCAGAACCGCGATCTCCTGAGCTCGATGAACCGGCGTGCGCAACTGCAGCTGCGCCTGCAGCGGACGGTGGAAGGCCTGTCGGTGGCCGCGATTTCCTACTATGTCGTGGGCCTGTTCTATTATCTTGCCAAGGGCGCCGAAGCCTATGTGCCGGAACTGCACTCATCGGTTGTCACCGCTGCCTTTGTTCCCATAGCGATCATTGCCATGTGGTTTCTGGTGAAATCGATCCGCAAATCCCACAATGATGACTGATCAGACCCGGTCCCATGGCGCCACTGGGCCGTAGAGCGCCGCGAGATAGTCGATGAACACGCGGACCTTCGCCGGCAGAAACTGCCTTGAGGGATAAATCGCGTAAATCGCGATGTTGTGCGAAGCAGCGTAGCCGGTCAGCACGCGGACAAGCTGGCCGGCAGCAAGTTCAGGCCCGATGTCCCAGGTGGAGCGCAAGGCTATGCCAAGACCGCCGAGCACAGCGGCGCGCACCACCTCGCTCGAATTGGTCAGGATCGGCCCGGTCGGGCGCAGGGATACGCTGCCATCCGGCCCGTTCAGCCGCCAGGGATCGCCGTTATGGGCGGCAAGACAGATATGATGGTCGAGGTCCGCAATGGAATGCGGGGTTCCGTGCTCGGCGATATAGCGCGGCGATGCAACGAGATATCTTTGCACTGGCGCGAGCTTGCGCGCCACCAGACTGGAATCGGACAGCTCCGCAATGCGGATGGCGAGGTCATAGCCTTCCCCGACAATATCGGCAAATTCATCCGTCAGCATGAGATTGATGGACAGATCCGGATTGGCCCGCATGAAGGGTTCGAGATGCGGCGCAATATGCATGCGCCCGAAGGTGGTGGGCGCCGAGACTTTCAGCAGGCCGTGTGCCTGTTCGGAACGGCGCGATACGAAAGCTTCCGCTTCCTCGACACCCGACAGGATCGCCAGGACCCGCTCGTAATAGCCTTGCCCCGTTTCGGTCAGGGCAATTTGCCGGGTGGTGCGCTGCAGGAGGCGGGTGCCCAGCCGCTCTTCAAGCCGCCGCAGCCGCTTGGAAATGACGGCGGGCGACAGGCCGAGCTCCCGCCCCGCCGCCGACATGCTGCCGGATGAAACCACGCGCGCAAAAATTTCCATGTCATTCAGATGATCCATCGGCGCACTCTTTCCGCGGGATCAATCCAAGGTCAAGCCCCTGAAGGGCCTGCCGCCCGGCGATAGGCGATGGCGCGCAACAGCGGAATGCAAGGAATGTACAGCATCGCAGCGGAAATCCAGACAAAGCCGCTCCAGCCGGGCCGGGTGGCAGCATAGATGGCGGTAAACGCCACCGGTCCGATGATGCCGGTCAGGCTTGTTGCGCTGGCAAGAATGCCCTGGACTTCGCCTAGCCTGGTTTCATCGACCTGCCGCGTGATGATCGACTGGAGCGCGGGGCTGGCGATGCCGCCCATGGACAGGAAGACAAGGATGGGCAGGACCATCCAGCTCTGGCTGGCAAAGCCCATCAGCACATAGCCGATGCCGTCCATGCCCATTCCAAGGATCAGCGTGCGCCTTTCGCCGAGCTTTTCAGTGATGGGACCGGTAAGCAGCCCCTGGACGAGCGCATGGCACAGGCCGAAGGCGGCCAGCGAAAGACCCACGGCCGAAACGCTCCAGGCGAACCGGTCCTGCGTGTAGAGGATCCACAGCGCTGCAGGCACCTGGCCGATAAGCTGGATCAGCGTGAACACCGTGACGAGCGGTGTCAGACTCCTGATGCCGGTCACCCGGCGGAAACCGCCAAGCGGATTGAGATTTTGGGCCGCAAGCGGCGCTTTCACACCTTTTCTGGTTTCCGGCAGGAAGAAAAGCGCGAGCAGGAAGTTGGCGCCGTTGAGCATCATGGCCAGCACAAACGGGTAGTGGATGCCGGAACCTCCGGCAATGCCGCCCAGCAGGGGGCCGGCAATGAAGCCGAGGCCGAAACAGGCGCCGATCATGCCGAACCGCTGCGCGCGGCCGTCTTGCGGGGTGATATCCGCGATGGCGGCGCTTGCCACGGACATGGTTGCGCCGGTAACCCCCGAAATGATGCGGCCAATATAAAGCAGCGGCAGCACCATGGCCGACGCCATGACCAGATAATCCGCCGTCGCCCCGGCGAGGGAGACAAGGATGACCGGCCGCCGGCCAAAGCGGTCGCTCAGCGCCCCCAGAAGCGGCGCGCACAGAAACTGCATCAGCGCATAGAGAGCAAGGAGAATGCCGTAATGAGCAGCAACGTTGTCCGCATGCGTCAGCCCCGTCAGCAGTTCCGGCAGGACGGGCATGATCATGCCCACGCCTACAGCATCAAGGGTAACCGTTGTCAGAATCACGATCAGGGGTTTGTCGAAAGTCATGGATAACTCTTATTTATCATTGATAAGTAACTGGACGCATATCCTTTATCGGTGATAAATTGTCAAGCATGGCAAAACGAAGTGATATCAAATTGCAGCGCGAGGCAGTCATCAGGACGGCCCTGGATCTGCTCGGCGAAACGGGCGTCGATGGCCTGACCACAAGGCGCATTGCGGCGGCTCTGGGGGTGCAGCAGCCAGCATTGTATTGGCATTTCAAAGACAAGGCCGCTTTGCTCGATGCGCTGGCCGAGGCCATGCTGGTGGAAAACCACAGCCGCTCCCTGCCGCTGCCGGATGAGGACTGGCGGCATTTCCTCATCGAGAATGCACGCAGCTTCCGGCGCGCCTTGCTCGCCTACCGCGACGGGGCCAGGGTCCACGCGGGGTCGCGGCCCAGTCCGGCACTTTACCCAGCAGTGGAAGCGCAGCTCGGTTTCATGGTTGCCGCAGGATTTGATATTGTGGCGGCCGGGTACATCCTGCAGGCGGCCGGGCACTATGTCGTCGGTTCGGTGCTCGAGCAGCAGGCCGCCATGGCGGCAAATGGTCTGCCCGGGCACGGAACAGGGAGCGATATGGCGCCGGAGACAGGCGTGCAGTTTCCGCTGCTCGGTCAAGCCTTCAGGAAGCTCGAGAATGTCTCGCCGGATGAAGGTTTTGAATTCGGGCTTGTCGCGCTTGTCGCTGGCTTTGAGGGTCTGCTGTGAGACGCGTCACTTTGGCTGTGTGCCGCCTCCATTCAACAGTTTAGACTGTTTACAAACTCGAATGGACACTGGTAAACATAATTTACCAGTTAAGGAGTTTGCTGGAGGAGGTTTCATGTCCGGATTGGTGATGCCGAAAGCCGATGCGGCGACCATGTCGCGCCGCAAGGAGATCGTTGCCGCCTTGCAGGCCATCGTTCCGGGTGAAGGCGTTGTCGACGTTGCCAGCGCAATGCGCGCGTTCGAGTCCGATGCGCTGACCGCCTATCGCCAGCTTCCGCTCGTTGTCGTTCTGCCGCAGACCGTGCGGCAGGTTTCACAGATCCTCAAATACTGCCACGACAACAATGTGAAAGTCGTGCCGCGCGGGTCGGGAACATCGCTGTCCGGCGGCGCCTTGCCGCTCGAAGATGCGGTGCTGCTCGTCATGTCGCGGTTCAACCGCATCCTTGAAATCGATTATCCCAACCGCGTTGCCGTCGTGCAGCCGGGCGTGACCAATCTCGGCATCACCAAGGCGGTGGAACATGAAGGTTTTTATTACGCGCCGGACCCATCGTCGCAGATCGCCTGTTCGATCGGCGGCAATGTCGCGGAAAATTCCGGCGGCGTGCATTGCCTGAAATACGGGCTGACGGCCAACAATGTCCTCGGTCTGGAGATGGTTCTGATCAGCGGCGAGGTCGTGCGGCTTGGCGGCAAGCATCTCGATTCGGAAGGCTATGACCTGCTCGGCCTGATGACCGGTTCGGAAGGTCTGCTGGGCGTGGTGACGGAAGTCACCGTCCGCATCCTGCAGAAGCCAGCAACGGCCCGCGCGCTGATGGTTGGTTTCCCCTCAAGCGAAACCGCCGGGCAATGCGTTGCCGATATTATCGCTGCCGGCATCATTCCGGGCGGCATGGAAATGATGGATCGTCCGGCGATCCACGCCGCCGAGGATTTCGTCCATGCGGGTTATCCGCTCGACGTCGAAGCCCTGTTGATCATCGAGCTCGACGGTCCGGCGGTGGAGGTCAACCATTTGATCGACATGGTCGAGAAGATCGCCGGCAGAAACGGCGCCTCCTCCTGCATCATATCGCAGAGCGAAGAGGAGCGGATGACGTTCTGGGCGGGGCGCAAGGCGGCCTTTCCGGCGGTCGGGCGCATTTCACCGGATTACCTCTGCATGGATGGCACTATCCCGCGCAAGGAACTGCCGCAGGTTCTGGCGGGCATGCGGGCGCTTTCGGAAAAATATGGATTGCGCGTCGCCAACGTCTTCCATGCGGGGGATGGCAATCTGCATCCGCTCATCCTGTACGATGCCAATATTCCCGGTGAACTGCGCAAGGCGGAGGATTTTGGCGCCGATATCCTGCGGCTGTGCGTCAAGGTGGGCGGTGTTCTCACCGGTGAACATGGCGTGGGTGTCGAGAAACGTGAGCTGATGCCGGAAATGTTCAACGAGATCGATCTCAACCAGCAGATCCGCGTGAAATGCGCCTTCGATGACAAGCATCTGCTCAACCCCGGAAAGGTTTTCCCGCAGTTGCATCGCTGCGCCGAACTGGGGCGGATGCATGTCCACCGCGGTCAGGTGCCGTTTCCCGACATTCCGAGATTCTGACCGATGTTGTTCAGGGCACATACGCTCGAAGCCATTGCCCGCGGGGATGTCGATCTGGCATTCCGGCGCTGGACCCGGCCGACCGTGAAAACAGGATCGCGTCTGCGGACGGCCATCGGCTCATTGATCATAGGCGAGGTCTCTCTGGCCGCACGGGAAAAGATCACGGCAGACGAGGCGAAGCGGGCGGGATTTGCTGACGTTGCGGCCCTGGAGCGGGACCTGCGCCAGGGCAACGGCGCGATCTACCGTATAGCCATTGCGGGCGTGGACGTGGACGAGAGAATAGCCTTGCGCGAGGAGGCCTTGTCGCAGGCGGATATTGCCGGCCTCGCGGACCGGCTCGCCCGCTGGGACAAGGCGGCGGCGCAACCGGGCTACCACCGGAAGATATTGCAAGTGATTGCGGACCACCCGGAAATGGCGGCGGCGGATCTTGCCGCCCGGCTCGGCGTTGAAAAGCTCAAATTCAAGCGTGATGTGCGCAAACTCAAGGAGGTCGGCTTGACCATCAGTCTCGACATTGGCTACCGGCTCTCGCCGCGGGGCCGGAGCTTTCTGGGCGCGCTGACATGACCATATTCACCCCTTCAACCGAAGCCGAGATTGTCGAGGCGGTGCAGTGGGCATTGTCCGAGGGCGCACCGGTGGAGGTCTGCGGCCATGGGTCGAAGCGCGGTCTCGGCCGTCCGCTGCAGACCGAGCACACGATAGCCCTGTCGAACCATTCCGGCGTGACACTCTATGAACCGGATGAACTGGTATTGAGTGCCAAGGCGGGAACACCCATTGCGGAACTGGAGGCCTTGCTTGCGTCCAAGGGGCAGGCCTTTCAGTTCGAACCCATGGATTACGGGCCATTGCTGGGACAGGCGGCGGGGCAGGGCAGCCTTGGTGGTGTCCTTGCTGCCAATCTGTGTGGTCCGCGCCGGTTGAAGGCGGGATCGGCCCGCGATCACGTGCTGGGCGTGCGTGTTGTCTCGGGACGCGGCGAGCTGTTCAAATCGGGCGGCCGGGTGGTCAAGAACGTCACTGGCTACGACCTTTCCAAGGGCATGGCCAATTCCTGGGGCACCCTTGGCATCGCAACGGAAATCACCTTCAAGGTCCTGCCCGCGCCGGAGACGGAGACAACGCTCGTTATGCGTGGCCTGATGGATGACGAGGCTGCACGGGCCATGGCCATCGCCATGGGATCGAGCGGCGAGGTGGCGTCCGCGGCGCACCTGCCGGTGAACATTTGCGGACGGCTTGTCGATGGCGTTCTGAAAGGCGAGGCGTCGACATTACTGCGGCTGGAGGGGTTTGCGCCCTCCGTTGCCGACCGTGCGGCGATGCTGCGCGGCTTGCTGTCATCCGCTGGTGCCATTGAGGAACTGTCCGGTGAGATATCGCGCAAGCTCTGGCAGGAAGTGCGCGATGTCATCCCGTTTGCCGATGGAACCGAACGGCCGGTCTGGCGCGTGTCCATGGCGCCGATGGAAGCCTACAAGCTGGTGGCATCCATGCGCATGGGCGCTGCGGCCGATGCCTATTATGACTGGCAGGGCGGGCTGGTCTGGATGCGGCTCGATGGAGAACCCGAAGCGGAGGCAGTCCGGGCCCTCATCCGCAAATATGGCGGCGGCCATGCCACGCTGGTGCGCGCACCCGATGCGGTCCGCGCCGCCACCCCTGTCTTTGAACCGCAGCCCGCAGCACTGGCGGCGCTGTCGAAGCGGCTGAAACAGCAGTTTGACCCGGACGGTATTCTCAATCCCGGCCGCATGGTTGCAGGAGTGTAGCATGCAGACCAACTTCACCCCGCAGCAGTTGCTTGACCCCGGCGTTGCCGAATCCGAAAAGATCCTGCGCAAATGCGTCCATTGCGGCTTCTGCACCGCCACCTGCCCGACCTATGTCACGCTGGGCAATGAACTCGACAGCCCGCGCGGGCGCATCTATCTCATCAAGGACATGCTGGAAAATGGCCGTCCCGCCGATGAGCAGATCGTCAAGCATGTCGACCGCTGCCTGTCCTGCCTTGCCTGCATGACAACCTGCCCATCGGGCGTCAACTACATGCATCTGGTCGATCACGCCCGCGCCCACATCGAAAAAACCTATAAACGTCCGGTGATGAACCGTTTCATCCGGGCGCTGCTGGCGTTCGTTCTGCCGCATCCCCAGCGCTTCCGGCTGTCATTGACGGCGGCGAAACTCGGCCGTCCCCTGGCGCCGCTGTTCCAGTCCATCCCGGCACTGAAACCGGTTGCAGCCATGCTCGATCTCGCGCCGAAATCCGTTCCGGCAACATCGCGCTTTGCCGAGCCGGGCCTGCACAAGCCGGCACAGGAAAAGCGGGGCCGGGTCGCCATCCTGACGGGCTGCGCCCAGCCGGTGCTGAAGCCCGGCATCAACGAGGCGGCAATCCGTCTTTTGACCCGCCTCGGTGTTGAAGTTGTCGTGCCGAAAGGCGAGGGCTGCTGCGGCTCTCTCGTCCACCATATGGGGCGCGAGGAGGCTGCGCTGGACGATGCCCGCCGCAACGTCGACGTCTGGACGCGTGAGTTGAACACGGGCGGGCTTGACGCCATCATCGTCACGGCGTCGGGCTGCGGCACGACGATCAAGGATTACGGCCATATGCTGCGGCTCGATCCGGATTACCGCGACAAGGCGGCCGTTATCTCGGCGCTGGCCAGGGATATCACCGAATATTTGACGACCCTTAATCTGCCCGCGCCGCAGCATCAGGCGGATCTCGTCGTCGCCTATCACTCCGCCTGTTCCATGCAGCATGGCCAGAAGCTGACACGGCAGCCGAAGGATTTGCTGAAGGCTGCCGGTTTCACCGTCCGCGAGCCTGCCGAGGGGCATCTTTGCTGCGGCTCCGCCGGAACCTACAACATCATGCAGGCGGAGATTGCCCGCACGCTGCGTGACCGCAAGGTGAAAAACATCGAGGCAACGGGCGCCAGCGTCATCGCCACAGGCAATATCGGCTGCATCACGCAGATCGCCAGCGCTGCGAAGCTGCCCATTGTTCATACGGTGGAGTTGCTGGACTGGGTCTATGGCGGGCCGTGTCCGGAGGGTGTGCCTGCACCTGTCATGCGTGCTGCCGGATAGGCAAAAGAATGGCGGTGGCTCCCATGGAACCACCGCCCAGTTTCGGCACCGCCCCCGGTGCCGTCCCCACTAACTCTCACATCACAACGACTTTCGTGCCGACTTTGACGCGTTCGTAGAGATCCGTGACATCTTCATTGCGCATGCGGATACATCCGCTGGAGACGGCCTGACCGATTGTCCAGGGTGCGTTGGTGCCGTGAATACGGTACAATGTATCGCCGAGATAGAGTGCGCGGGCGCCGAGCGGATTGGCCGGGCCGCCTTCCATGTGAACCGGGAGAATCCGGCCCTTTTCTTTCTCGCGCTCGATCATCGACGCGGGCGGGCGCCAGTCGGGCCATTCCGCCTTGCGGGTGATGTTGTTGGTGCCGTTCCAGCCGAACCCCTCCTTGCCGACGCCAACACCGTAGCGGCGCGCCTGGCCGTCGGCTTCGACGAGAAAGAGGAAACGCTGGGAGGTGTCGATGACGATGGTGCCGGGCGCCTGCGGGCCGCTATAGGCAACGGTCTGCGGCAGGAATTTCGGGTCCATGGCGCGCTTTTTGGGCTGCGCTTCGGCGGCAGGTTCGGCCGGGCGGCGGAATGACACTTCGCGCACGGCGGGGTTGGCCGCCTCTTCGGTCCGGGCCGGACGGCGCGCCTCGCGGCGATGCATGCTTGTTCCGCGCGCCGGCGGGTCGCTCAGGATAACCCGGTCACGAATATTCGCCGAGGTGCCGACGGGGCGCTCCCGCAGTTGCATCACCCAGGGCGCGGACAGATCGGGGCTCATGACCACCGGCGGCCGCGTGGCATAGCGCTCGCTGGCATTGGCGTGGAAGGCAAAGACGGTCAGGCAGGAGGTGGCAAGCAGCAACGCGGTCTTCATCGGACAATTCTCTTGGCAATCAACGCTCCTGACAGGATTTGTCAGGTTTCGGATTGAGTTTGCCCGCGCGGCGGTAGAAAAAAGTGAACGAGGATCAATAAAAAGCGATTCTTTCCGGAAACTATTTGTTGTGGTTACCGGATGGTTTCGGCGACTGGTTAATGCCAGGTGAACATGTTCCGGAAGGACAGGCAGATGACGGAAGAAGCGCGGGTAAAGACGGGTCTGATGACGGGCGAAGACGGCGAGACCAGATGTTCCTGGCCCGGCGCGCTGCCGGAATATATCCATTACCACGATCACGAGTGGGGACGGCCCGTGACGGACGACCGCCGCCTGTTTGAAAAGATATGCCTGGAAGGCTTTCAATCCGGCCTGTCGTGGCTGACCATCCTGCGCAAGCGCGAGAATTTCCGCGAGGCGTTCGACGGTTTCGATTTCGAACGCATCGCCCGCTATGGCGAGAAGGATATCGAGCGGCTGCTGGCCAATGCCGGGATCATCCGTCATCGCGGCAAGATCACCTCAACCATCAACAATGCCAGGCGTGTCCTTGAACTCCTCGAGGAGAAAGGTTCGCTTGCCGCCTATTTCTGGAGTTTTGAACCACCGGTTGAAGAGCGCCCCAGCATTGTCGACTACGGCACGCTGATGGCCAATCCGACGACACCGGCATCGGTGCGTCTTTCCAAGGATTTGAAAAAACGCGGTTTCAGCTTTGTCGGCCCGACCACCATGTATGCGCATATGCAGGCCATGGGTCTGGTGAACGACCATGTGGAAGGTTGCAAATGCCGGGCGGAGATCGAAAAAATCCGCGCGAACTTCAAGCGGCCTGTCTGATCCACCTGTAGTAAACTGAAAACGGCCTGCGAACCCGCTTTGCTGCGGCAATTGCGAGCCGGTAATTCCTTGCCCTCCATGCCCTGATCGGTTAGAGCAAACTCCAATTCACTTCAGGGTATCGGATCAAAATCATGACAACGAAGGCAGACAGGTTGAAGGCGCGGCTGCCGCGCGGTTTTGTGGATCGGGTTCCCGATGATCTGCGTGCAGCCGAAACGATGATGGCTGATATCCGCAAGGTCTATGACCTCTACGGTTTCGAGCCGGTGGAAACGCCGCTCATCGAATACACCGATGCGCTGGGCAAGTTCCTGCCCGACCAGGACCGGCCGAACGAGGGCGTGTTCTCCTTCCAGGACGATGACGAGCAGTGGCTGTCGCTGCGCTACGATCTGACCGCGCCGCTAGCGCGTTACGTAGCGGAGAATTTCGAGAGCCTGCCAAAGCCCTATCGCAGCTACCGCGCGGGCTGGGTGTTCCGTAACGAAAAGCCGGGTCCCGGCCGTTTCCGCCAGTTCATGCAGTTCGATGCCGATACGGTCGGCGCGCCCTCCGTCTCGGCGGATGCGGAAATGTGCATGATGATGGCCGATGTGATGGAAGCTGTCGGCATCAAGCGCGGCGACTATGTCATCCGCGTCAACAACCGCAAGGTGCTCGACGGTGTGCTGGAGTCCATCGGCCTCGGCGGCGATGACAAGATGGGCCAGCGTCTGGTCGTCCTGCGCGCCATCGACAAGCTCGACAAGTTCGGCGCCGACGGTGTGCGTTTGCTGCTTGGCAAGGGCCGTCTTGACGAAAGCGGCGACTTCACCAAGGGCGCGGGCCTCGACGAGGCGGCGATCACCAAGGTGCTGGCATTTACCTCCGCTGGCGGTGCCAATGGCAGCGAAACCATTGCCAATCTGGAAGCCGTTGTCGCCGGCAACGACAAGGGTGTCGAAGGCGTTGCCGAACTCGCCACCATCGAGGCCCTGTCGTCGGCTGCCGGTTATGGCGCACGCATTCGCATTGACCCGTCCGTGGTGCGCGGTCTCGAATATTATACCGGTCCGGTGTTCGAAGCCGAACTGACCTTCGACGTGACCAACGAGAAGGGCGAAAAGGTCGTTTTCGGTTCCGTCGGCGGCGGCGGCCGTTATGATGGTCTGGTGTCGCGTTTCCGCGGCGAACCCACGCCGGCAACGGGCTTTTCCATCGGCGTGTCACGCCTGATGACGGCCCTGAAGAACCTCGGCAAGCTCGACACGTCGGATAATGTCGGGCCGGTCGTCGTGCTGGTCATGGACCGCGACACGGCAAGTCTCGGCCGCTACCAGAAGATGGTTTCGGACCTCAGACAGGCGGGCATTCGCGCCGAAATGTATCTTGGCGGTTCCGGTATGAAGCCGCAGATGAAATATGCCGACCGGCGCGGCGCACCCTGTGTGATCATTCAGGGTTCGCAGGAACGCGACAATGGTGAAGTGCAGATCAAGGACCTGATCGAAGGGGCGCGTCTTTCGGCCGAGATCGAGGACAATACCGTGTGGCGCGAAGGCCGTCAGGCACAGATCACTGCCAGGGAAAGCGATCTCGTGGCGGAAGTGCGCAAGATTCTCGAAGCCCAGGCTGAGGATCGTGCCAACGCCGCGAAGGCAGGCTGATCTGATATGACCGGTTCCCGTGCTCCTGTCTTTGCCAGTGATCTCGCCGCGCTGATTTCAGCGCGGGATGCGGAGCTTGTGGATATTCCGGTCATTCAACCAGCTGACCAGTTTCTCGATATGGCGGGCGAAGACTTGCGCCGCCGGATTTTCCTCACCGAGAACGAGAATGGCCAGAGCCTGTGCCTGCGCCCGGAATTTACCATACCGGTCTGCCGCAACCACATCGAGCTGAATGCCGCCACACCCAAGCGCTATGGCTATCTCGGCGAAGTCTTCCGCCAGCGGCGTGAGGGCGGCAACGAGTTCTTTCAGGCTGGGGTTGAGGATCTGGGCGATGCCAACCGCGCCCGCGCCGATGCCCGGTCGCTGGCAGACGCCATTGCCTCCATCCGTCTCGTCGCGCCGAAGACCGAGCTTGAAACGCTGCTCGGCGATCAGGCGATTTTCGAAGCGGTTCTGGCGGCACTCGGCCTGCCGCGCGGCTGGCAGAAAAAGCTGGCGCGCGCCTTTGGCAATCCGGGTCAGCTGAAGAGCCTGCTCGCCGATCTCTCGTCCAGCCAGAAGAACGGTTCTCTACCCGACCATCTCACTGCGCTGGTTGCAGACGGCGACGAGACCGGACTTGCCGCCGCGCTGGAGCAGGACATGCAGGTGGCGGGTCTGTCGCCCGGTGCCGGGCGCAGCCCGCAGGAGATTGCGCGCCGCCTGATCGAGAAGGCCAATCTGGCCTCGGTCAAGCTGCCGGCGCAGGCCTTTGCCGCGCTCGAAACTTTTCTTGCCATACGCGTGCCGTTGCAGGCTGCGTCGTCCCATCTGCGCACGTTCTCGCGTGCCAATGAATTTGACCTCGGTCCTGCTCTCGACCAGTTCGAAGCCCGGGTTGTTGCCGTGCGCGAAGCGGGGATCGAGCAGGAAAATATCGTCTACGACGCTGCCTTTGGCCGCCCGCTCGATTATTACACCGGCCTTGTCTACGAAACCCGCGCACTGAACAGGCCCGACCTCGGCGCCATTGTCGGCGGCGGGCGCTATGACCGGCTTTTGACCATGCTCGGCGCCGTCGATTCCATTCCCGGCGTCGGTTTTTCGATCTGGCTCGACCGGCTGGAGAAAATTGCCGGAGAGGCGCAATGACCATCACGCTCGCGCTTCCCTCCAAAGGCCGCCTCAAGGAACAGGCGCTGGACGTGCTTGAAAAGGCCGGACTGAAGGTCATCCTGCCGAAAGATCAGCGCAATTATCGTGCGCAGGTTGAGGGCGACAGCAGGATCGACATCCTGTTTCTGTCGGCCTCGGAGATTGCCCGCGAGCTTGGCTATGGCAGCGTTGATCTCGGTGTGACAGGCGAGGACCTCATCCGCGAGAGCCTGTCCTCCGCCGACGAGCGCGTGCAGATCGAAGCGCGGCTGGGGTTCGGCCATGCGGATGTGGTCGTGGCCGTGCCGGAAGTCTGGTACGACGTATCCACGATGGCTGACCTTGACGATGTGGCTGCCGAGTACCGCCAGCGCCACGGCAGGCGTTTGCGGATCGCCACCAAATACTGGCGCCTGACCCAGCAGTTTTTCTCGCAGATGCACGGTATCCAGGTCTACCGCATCGTTGAAAGCCTTGGCGCCACCGAGGGCGCGCCCGCATCCGGCTCCGCCGATATTATCGTTGATATCACCTCGACCGGTTCGACCCTGCAGGCCAATCATCTGAAAGTGCTGGAAGACGGCATCATCCTCAAATCGGAGGCGTGCCTGGTTTCCTCGCGCCGCAGTGCCGATCCAGCGGCCGTTGCGGCCCTGGCGCAGCGCATACAGGCGGCGATAGCGCACGGCTAAGCATCAACTATCCGTGATATTGCGCGGGCCCTGTAACTTTTGTTGCCTCCCATACGTATTCCCCTGCAGATGACTGGTATGTTTCGGTCATCCTGTTCAGGGAGACTTTGTCATGATGACACGCCGATCGCTTTTTGGCGGTGCTGTTCTGGGACTTGGAGCGCTGCTTGCCGCACGCTTTTCCACCCAGCCCAAGGCCTATGCAGCCGGCACGTTTGAGGTCGAGCACACGGATGCCGAATGGAAGAAGCTGCTCACGTCGGACCAGTATGACGTGCTGCGCCGGGAAGGCACGGAGCGTCCGTTCTCAAGCCCGCTCAACCACGAAAAGCGCAAGGGGACCTTTGCCTGCGCCGGGTGTGATCTGCCGCTCTTCGATTCCGATACAAAATTTGACAGCGGCACCGGCTGGCCGAGTTTCTGGGCGCCGATCAAGGGAGCCGTGACGGAAGTGTCGGACAGTTCATTCGGCATGACACGCACCGCCGTCAATTGTCACCGCTGCGGCGGCCATCTCGGCCATGTCTTTGACGACGGGCCGCAGCCGACCGGTCTGCGTTATTGCATGAACGGCGTTGCCCTTACCTTCAAACAAGCTGCCGCCTGATATCCGGGAAAGGATCATCGATATGAAATTGCGTCAAATTCTGCTCGCCTCCTGCCTCATCTTTACGCCGGCCACCGCCTTTGCCGAAAGCATCACCATGGTGCCGCCACCCGCTATCGACCAGACGGCAACCGCAAAGACGGAAACGATCGTTCTCGCCGGCGGCTGCTTCTGGGGCGTGCAGGGTGTCTACCAGCACTTGAAGGGCGTCACCAATGCCGTATCCGGCTATTCCGGCGGCAAGAAGGAAACCGCGAGCTATGAGACAGTCAGTTCCGGCAACACGGGCCACGCGGAATCCGTCGAGGTGACGTTCGATCCCAAGGTGGTCAGCCTCGGCAAGATCCTGCAGGTCTATTTCTCCGTGGTGCACAATCCGACCGAACTGAACCGGCAGGGGCCGGATTCGGGAACACAGTACCGCTCGGCGATTTTCACCACCAATGAGGATCAGGCGAAGATTGCCCAGGCCTATATCGCCCAATTGGACAAGGCAAAGGCCTATTCGGGACCGATCGTCACCAAGATTTCCGCGCTGGATACATTCTATCCCGCGGAGGGCTATCATCAGGATTATGCAACGCTGCATCCGTCGCAGCCCTATATCGCCTATTACGATCTGCCCAAGATCGAGGGCCTCAGCAAGTTCTTCCCGCAGGATTACCGGGACAAACCGGTTCTGGTGAGCGAAGCCAAGGCTTCAAACTGACGGGAAAACCGGACAATAAAAAAGGCCGCTGCGAGCGGCCTTTTTCATGGAACCTCGATTGATTTCAGCGAAGCTTGGCATCGACCGAAAGCGAGCCTGCACCATGCTGGGCCAAAACGAAGAAACCGCCGGCAATAGCAAGGTTCTTGAAGAACTGGATGCTTTCGAACGGTGCCCAGTGACCGACATAGGCGGCGCCGAGCGTGAAGAGGCCGAGAAGAATGGCGGCATAGCGTGTCTGGAAGCCGAAGAGAACGGCAAGGCCGCCCACGAGTTCGACGAGACCGACGATAACAGCTGTTACCGTTGGCAGCGGCAGGCTCTTGGCTGCAAAATATTCAGCCGTACCGGCCAGGTTGGTCAGCTTGCCATATCCCGCCGGGATGAACAAAAGGGTCAGCAGAATGCGGCTGATCAGCGTGACGATGGCATTGCTGGACGTTGTTGAGTTGGCAAGTGCGTTGTCTGACATGGGATCGTTCTCCAGAGTTTGTCGTGACAACCGAATATCTAAATTCGATTGTCAAACAAAGCCACTATTTTCTCGACGCATTGTTCACAACGAAATGATTTTCTCTTCTCATTCCGGTGCGATCATGCGTTCCGGGCGAACGAGGCGGTCATAATCCTCGGCCGAAACGTGGCCGCTGGCCAGTGCTTCCTCGCGCAGGGTCGTGCCATTCTTGTGGGCGGTCTTGGCGATTTTGGCGGCATTGTCATAGCCGATGGCGGGCGCAAGCGCCGTCACCAGCATCAGGGAACGCTCGAGCAGGTCCTTGATGCGCACTTCATCCGCTTCGATGCCTTCGACGCAATTGTCGGCGAAGGACACCATCGAATCCGCAAGCAGACGGATCGACTGCAGGACGTTGAGGGCAATAACCGGCTTGAAGACATTGAGTTCGAAATGGCCCTGGCTGGCTGCAACCGTGACGGTCGTCTGGTTGCCGAATACCTGTGCGGCCACCATCGTCAGCGCTTCGGCCTGCGTGGGGTTGACCTTGCCCGGCATGATCGATGAGCCCGGTTCGTTTTCCGGCAGCTTCAGTTCGCCCAGGCCGGAGCGGGGGCCCGAACCCAAAAAGCGGATGTCGTTGCCAATCTTGAAAAGATCGGTGGCAAGCGCATTCAGGCTGCCATGGAAGTTGGCGAGCGCGCCATGGCTGGCAAGCGCTTCGAACTTGTTGGGTGCCGTCCTGAAGCTGAGGCCGGTGATATCCGACACGGCTTCGGCAAAACCGGTATCGAAACCAACGGGGGCATTCAGGCCGGTGCCGACGGCCGTGCCGCCCTGCGCCAGCAGGAACACATCGGCAAGGCTCTGTTCGATGCGCTTGCGGGCATATTCCAACGCGGCGCGATAGCCGGAGAATTCCTGGCCGAGCGTGACCGGTGTCGCGTCCTGGGTATGTGTGCGGCCGATCTTGATGATATCGGCAAAGGCCTTTTCCTTCTTCGCCAGGGCGGCGGTGAGATGGTCAAGGGCAGGATAGAGCCGCTTGGTCGCCTCGACGGCGGTGGCGATATGGATGGCGGTCGGGAACGTGTCGTTCGACGACTGGCTCATATTGACGTGGTCGTTCGGATGAACCGGCTTCTTCGAGCCCTTTTCCCCGCCAAGCATCTCGATGGCGCGGTTGGAAATGACCTCATTGGCATTCATGTTCGACTGGGTGCCGGAACCGGTCTGCCAGACGACGAGCGGAAAATGATCGTCCAGCTTGCCTTCGATGACTTCTTCCGCTGCGACGGTGATGGCGCGGCCGGTCACCTCGTCGAGCTTGCCGAGCGCCATGTTGGTCTCGGCGGCAGCGCGCTTGACGATGCCGAGGGCGCGGACGAGCGGGATCGGCATTCTTTCGCCGCCGATCTTGAAATTATGCAGCGAGCGCTCGGTTTGCGCGCCCCAGTATTTGTCCGCGGCGACTTCGATGGGACCAAACGTATCTGTTTCGGTGCGGGTATTGCTCATCGTGCTTTCTATCCTGTTGGAAGTTGCCGGAAGAACTACTGCTAACCTCCGCGCGAGGCAAGGTTTGCCAGGAGAATGTTGTTCTGGAAATCGTTCGGCAATGGGATAAAATCGATTATACGGCGTTCTGCGCAAACGAAAATTTCAGCGGGGTTCCCCATGAATTCACACCAGGAGACGCCTGTTCTTGCCAATTGCTCGGGGCAGTATCGTGAGTCGGTGCCCCAGGCGGCGCTCAAGCCGCATTTTCTCTGCGTCTGGAGCCATGTGAGCCCACATGCCGGGGGAAAGCCGGTGACGGTTGTTCCCGATGGCTGCGTCGATATTCTGTGGTCGCAAGGCCGTTTGAGCGTGGCCGGGCCCGACGTCGCACCCCATGTGGTTGATCCGGGTATTACGAGCGTCGTCGGCTTGCGCTTCGCGCCGGGCGCCGCCGCAAAATGGCTTGGCCTGCCCATGTCCGAACTCGTCGGCTTGCGCGTTGATCTCAGTGAATTGTGGGGCGCAAAGGCTGCCGCGCTTGTGGACACCCTGAGCCCGGCACAATCCGAAGCGGATGCCATGCGGCGGCTGGAAGCGGGCATCGCCGCAATGGCGGGCGCGATTGACCGGCCTGATGCGGTTATGGCCCATACCTTCTCGGTGCTTGGCCGGGTGGGCGAGGGGTCGCATGTCTCCCGGCTTGCCAGCCATCTCGACATGAGTGCGCGCACGTTGCGGCGGCACTGCCGGACCCATTTCGGCTATGGTCCAAAGACACTCGAACGCATCCTGCGCTTTCAGCATTTCCTCCATCTGGCGCAATGTACACCGGAAAGCAGCCTTGGCATGCTGGCATTTGAGGCGGATTATGCCGATCAGGCGCATCTGAGCCGGGAGGTAAAAGCGCTGGCGGGCATTTCGCCCGGCGACGTCGTGCAGCAGATGGCCGCCTGATTGGCCGTTTTGTTCAAGACAGGGCCGGGGGATCAACGATAGGTAACATGCAAATGGGGAGGACAGGCCGTGGTGACGCGTGACTCGCGAACTCTACAGGTTTCCATCGAACGGGATTGGCGCGCGGTTTATGACTTCGCGTCCGATCCGGAGAATGTGCCGAAATGGGCATCCGGACTGGCATCCGGTTTGCAGAAACTCGGCGACGAATGGCTTGCGGACGGGCCGGCCGGGAAACTACGCATCCGCTTCGCCCCGTTGAATGCCTATGGGGTGCTGGATCATTGGGTCGTGACGGAGACCGGCGAGGAGGTCTATGTGCCGCTGCGCGTGATCCCGAACAATGATGGCTGCGAGGTCAGTTTCACGCTGTTCCGCATGCCTGAGATGAGCGACGGGAAGTTTGCCGAAGACGCCGCCTGGGTTTTGAGAGATTTGACGGCATTGAAAGCCGTTTTGGAAACACCACAGACATGAAGGACAGATGATGGCTCCATCGGGCAAGGACAAACGGATCGACTATATCGAATTCAACGTCAGTGATATCGGCCGCATGCGGGCCTTCTATGGCGCGGCGTTCGGCTGGACTTTCAAGGATTACGGGCCGGAATATTGCGAATTTTCCGACGGCAATCTCACCGGCGGCTTTGCTGCAGGCGGTGATGCGCGGACCGGCGGGCCGCTGGTCATTCTCTTCGCCGATGACCTTGCCGGTGCTCAGAAGCGCGTCGAAACAGCCGGCGGAAAAATCGTCAAGCCCATTTTCGATTTCCCGGGCGGCCGGCGCTTTCACTTCGCCGACCCGGATGGCTACGAGCTTGCGGTCTGGTCAGACCAATAGCCGGGACACGCTCAGGCGGCCAGCTTCAGCATGTGCGCATCGTAGCGCTCCATGAACTGGCGCAGCAGCTGCGGATATTCCGGCGTGACCGCAGCCTTGACGCTCGCCCGCTCCGACAGGGCGCGGCGCCACGCACGCACGTTCGGGTAAGCGGCAAACACGCCGTGATCGCCGAGTGCATCGAACGTATCGAAGTAGCGGAAAACCGGAGCAAACACCGCATCGACAAGGCTGAATTTTGCTCCGGCAAAGAACGGCCCGTCGCCGAGAACCTCTTCGAGGCGGGCAAACTTGGCTTTCAGTGTCGCGAGCTTGTCGTTGAACAGCGCTGCGTCTTTGGTGGTTTCCAGTGACCAGATATCCGAAAGGATGGTCGAGCCGAATTCCATCCAGCCGCGATGGCGGGCCCGGTCGAGGGCATTGTCGGGATGCAGGCGCGGTTCACCCTCGGTCTCTTCGATATATTCGGCAATGACCGAGCTTTCAAACAGGATGGCCTCGCTGCCGTCGTCCTGTTCCACCTTGAGGAGCGGGACCTTGCCCAGCGGCGATATCTTGAGGAACCAGTCCGGCTTGGCATTGAGATCGATATAGATCTTGTCGAAGGGCACGCCTTTTTCCGCCAGTGCAATCGCCGCGCGCTGCACGTAGGGGCAAAGGAGATGGCTGATGAGGGTAAGCTTCTTGGTCATGGCGGGTCTCCCTGTTCGGTATGGCTGAAAAGCAAAAGGGCGGCCGTTGGAATGGCCGCCCTTTAGAATTTATGCGGAGCGGGCTGCCTTCAGCGCCTGTCCCCACCAGACAAGCTGGTCGAGCTGATTGGTGGCTGCTTCATTCAGGTGGGCATAGTCGCCAAGCGTCTTTTCGCCTTTGACCACGCTCAGATATTCCGGGAAGGAGATGTGGATGCCGGTTTTGACCGATGCCGCGCTCATCTCGACGAAAATCAGGCGAAGGTGCTCGACGGCACGCGCGCCGCCGACGCCGCCATAGCCGACGAAACCGACCGGCTTGTGGATGAAATCGCCAAGATCGATCGCGTTTTTCAGCACGCCCGTCGGCGCATGGTTGTATTCGGCGACCGTAACCACATAGGCATCGAATTCGCGCAGTTTCTTCTTCCAGCGTTCCGCTGTCTCGCTCTGTTCCGTGGTTGCGCGCTCTTCGCCGAAGAACGCCATCGGATAGTCGATGAGATCAAGGATTTCGACCTCGACATCGGCGCGTTTGCCTGCAATCTCGGCGATCCATTTTGCCGGGAACTCGGCAAAGCGGCCAATGCGCGTGCTGCCAACGATGATGCCGATCTTCAGTTTCGTCATATTCAGAATTCCTCAGGTTTTCGCTATGGTAACTATTGGTTACTGGCGCTATATAAGTGACTGTTGAAAATACCCGCAAGGAGGCACTTTTTTGAAACCGAAGCACTTCCAAGTAACCTCTGCCTGCACGGCGGTGAATCACATTCTGGCCCGCGTCGGTGACAAATGGACCGTTCTGGTTATCAACTATCTGGGCAATGGTTCAATGCGCTTTAACGAGCTGAGACGAACCATCAACGGAATTTCACAAAAGATGCTCACCAGCACCCTGCGCGGGCTTGAGCGCGACGGCTTCGTCACCCGGACCGTCTATCCGACCATTCCGCCGCGCGTGGACTACGCGCTGACCGATCTTGGCCGCGAGCTGCTGGTGCCGGTTCGCGGGCTGGCGGATTTCGCTATCCAGAATGAGCAACGTATCGCCAATGCGCGGGCACGGTTCGACAACGCTACCGGCGTGGCTGACATTGCCGCCTCGTTTGCCGAAGCTGCGGAGTAGCGCGTTCGCCATGCACTCTTGAAAGTAAGGTAAAAATGCCTTACTTTGCTGCGGATTGAACAGGCGGCGATGTGATGAGCATACTGACAGTGACGGCCAAGGGCCAGGTTACCCTTCGAAAAGAAGTACTTCAGCATCTGGGCGTGCAGCCCGGCGACAAAATCGTGACTGAGCTTCTGCCCAACGGCAAGGTTGAAGTTCATGCCGCCAAGCGGTCTGGTTCGATAGAGAATTTTATCGGGCTTCTAAGCCGCCCGGATCAAAAACCGCTCAGCGTCGAAGAGATGAATGAGATCATTGCGGACGGATGGGCGGGTCTCAAAAAATGAAAGCCGCGCTTGATACCAATGTTCTCCTCAGAGCGGTTGTTCAAGACGATCCGGTCCAGTCCGCCACCGCGGCCAATCTCCTCAGAGAGGTTGAATTGGTGGCTGTCAGTACGACGTCCCTGTGCGAATTCTGTTGGGTGCTCGCCAGGGGCTATAAGTTTGATCGAAGCGATATTGCGCCGGCCGTGCGTGCTTTGACCGAAAGCGAAAATGTGGTCTCCGCCAAAGCCGCCGTCGAGGCCGGCCTTGCCGTGCTCGACGCGGGCGGTGACTTTGCCGATGGCGTGATCGCCTTCGACGGGCAACGATTGGGCGGTGAAGTGTTCGTCACTTTCGATAAAATTGCGGCCAATATCATTGAAGCAAGTGGTGTACCGGTAAAGCTCTTGTCGGTTTAACAGGCCATAACCGGGCGATCTCTCCCCGATCGACACGCCTTGATCGAACATTGCTTAAAACACGGACAGCAAAAAAGGCGGGCAAAAGCCCGCCTTTTCCGTATGCGATTGGCGTGGACTGATTAGAAGTCCATGCCGCCCATGCCGCCCATTCCGCCGCCTGGCATCTGGGGAGCGCCGCCGTTGTCCTTCTTCGGAGCTTCGGCGATCATGGCTTCAGTCGTAACGAGAAGACCGGCAACCGATGCTGCGTCCTGCAGAGCCGTACGAACAACCTTGACCGGGTCGACGATGCCCATGACGATCAGATCGCCATATTCACCATTGGCCGCATTGTAGCCGTAGGTTTCCTTCTTGCTCTCAAGGATCTTGCCGACAACGATGGAAGCTTCGTCACCTGCGTTTGTTGCGATCTGGCGAGCCGGAGCCTGCAGAGCGCGACGAACGATGTTGATGCCAGCATCCTGGTCGGAGTTTGCACCCTTGAGTGTCAGGTTTGCCGAAGCGCGGAGCAGGGCAACACCACCGCCGGGAACGATGCCTTCTTCAACAGCAGCGCGTGTTGCGTTGAGGGCGTCGTCGACGCGGTCCTTCTTTTCCTTCACTTCAACTTCCGTTGCACCGCCAACGCGGATAACGGCAACACCGCCAGCGAGCTTGGCAAGACGTTCCTGCAGCTTCTCACGGTCGTAGTCGGATGTGGTTTCGTCGATCTGCTGCTTGATCTGGCCGACGCGGGCGTTGATTTCGCCCTTCTTGCCATGACCGTCAACGATCGTGGTGTTTTCCTTGGTGATCGACACCTTCTTGGCGCGGCCGAGCATGTCGAGCGTAACGCTTTCGAGCTTGATGCCGAGATCTTCGGAAATAACCTGACCACCGGTGAGGATTGCGATGTCTTCCAGCATGGCCTTGCGGCGATCGCCGAAGCCAGGAGCCTTGACGGCAGCAATCTTCAGGCCGCCGCGCAGCTTGTTGACGACGAGCGTTGCAAGAGCTTCGCCTTCGACGTCTTCGGAGATGATGACGAGCGGCTTGGAAGTCTGGACGACAGCTTCGAGAACCGGCAGGAGAGCCTGGAGGTTCGAGAGCTTCTTCTCGTGCAGAAGGATGTAGGCGTCTTCGAGGTCAGCAACCATCTTTTCAGGGTTGGTGACGAAGTATGGGCTGAGGTAGCCGCGGTCGAACTGCATGCCTTCGACGACTTCGAGTTCGGTGTCAGCGGTCTTGGCTTCTTCGACGGTGATAACACCCTCGTTGCCGACCTTCTGCATTGCCTTGGCAATCATTTCACCGATTTCGGTTTCGCCATTGGCAGAGATCGTGCCAACCTGCGCAACTTCTTCCGAAGTCTTGATCTTCTTGGCGCTCTTGCCGAGCTGCTTGACGACTTCTGCAACAGCAAGATCGATGCCGCGCTTCAGGTCCATCGGGTTCATGCCGGCAGCAACAGCCTTGCCGCCTTCCTGAACGATTGCCTGGGCCAGAACAGTCGCAGTCGTGGTGCCGTCACCGGCAATGTCGTTCGTCTTCGAAGCGACTTCACGCACCATCTGTGCGCCCATGTTTTCGAACTTGTCTTCCAGTTCGATTTCCTTGGCAACGGTTACGCCGTCCTTGGTAATGCGCGGAGCGCCGAAGGACTTGTCGATAACAACGTTACGGCCTTTCGGGCCGAGCGTTACCTTGACAGCGTCAGCAAGGATATTGACACCGCGCAGCATGCGCTCGCGCGCGTCGCGGCCGAATTTTACTTCTTTGGCAGCCATTTTATCTCTCCTGGGATTGAACCCGGTTTGATCGAAATTCGTTGGTTAAAGGGAAAACCGGCGGATTAGCCGAGGATGCCCAGAATGTCGGATTCTTTCATGATCAGCAGATCTTCGCCGCCGATCTTGACTTCCGTGCCCGACCACTTGCCGAACAGGACATGATCGCCTGCCTTGACATCGAGCGGGATGAGCTTGCCAGCTTCGT
Source organism: Phyllobacterium sp. 22229 (assembly GCF_052056495.1). Lineage (NCBI taxonomy): Bacteria > Pseudomonadati > Pseudomonadota > Alphaproteobacteria > Hyphomicrobiales > Phyllobacteriaceae > Phyllobacterium > Phyllobacterium sp. 22229. The sequence continues at coordinate 14,342 of NZ_JBQEPA010000032.1, read as the reverse complement.
CGCGAGCGCCGGTACCGACGGAGACGATTTCGCCTTCCTGTGGCTTTTCCTTGGCAGTATCCGGAATGATGATGCCGCCTGCAGTCTTTGCTTCGGATTCGATCCGGCGTACGACGACGCGATCGTGAAGCGGGCGGAACTTGGTCTTGGCCATGGTTAGAACCCTTGATGTTGGTGTCAAAACGGTGAAACGGACGGGTGACCGCCCATGTTATTAGCACTCACCATCAGCGAGTGCTAACTGGGCTCGGAGATAGTGGGCAGCCATGGAAGAGTCAAGGGAGAGGTTTGCCGAATTTTCGGCGAATGACGGAAAGGCGATGCGCAACTGGGCGTCTTCAACCCTTTGCAAAATCATCCCATGCAATTGTGAACCAATGATGACGCGTCCGCGGCTATGCGGCCTGCGGCCGCACCGCTGCAGCCTTTGCCGCTTCGGAACGCAGGTGGGTGTCTCCCCAGAGTTTGAGGGCCGATATGATCGGCTCGAGGCTGCGGCCGTGCTCCGTCAGGGAGTATTCCACCTTCGGCGGAACCTGTGCATAGACCTTGCGGGTAATGAAGCCATCGGCCTCCAGCTCACGCAGCTGGTTGGTCAGCATGCGCTGGGTGACGCTGTTCAGGTGCCGGCGGATTTCGTTGAAGCGCAGGGTGCCGGACATCAGGTGGAAAAGGATCATGCCCTTCCATTTGCCGCCGATGAGATTGAGCGTTCCTTCCACGGGGCAACCCGGTGCGCAATCAAAATTCGTATGGCGGATGCGCGGCATCACGGTATCCTTTATGACACTATATGCAATTTATGTGCATTCTTGCACCAATCAAACATAGCGCGCATTTGAACAGCGTCAACTTATCAGGAGAATGCCATGCGCGCCGTCGCCTATTATGAACCGCAGCCGATCACTGCGGAAACCTCACTCGTCGATATCGATCTGCCCAAGCCCGAAGCGCAGGGACGCGACCTTCTGGTTGCGGTGAAGGCCATATCGGTCAATCCCGTCGATACGAAAATCCGCGCGGGTGCAAAGCCGGAAGCGGGCCAGCCAAGAGTTCTGGGCTGGGACGCGGCCGGCATCGTTGTTGCCACGGGGCCGGATGTCCGGCACTTCAAGGTCGGGGATGAAGTCTTCTACGCGGGAGCGGTGGATCGCCCGGGAACCAATGCCGAGTATCATCTGGTCGACGAGCGCATCGCCGGGTGGAAACCGAAATCCCTCGATTTCAGCGCCGCCGCAGCCCTGCCGCTGACATCGATCACCGCCTGGGAAACGCTGTTCGACCGGCTCCATATCGACACGCCGGTTGCTGGGGCGGCCAATGCCATCCTGATTGTCGGCGGTGCGGGCGGGGTCGGTTCGATTGCCGTGCAGCTTGCGCGCAAACTAACCAACCTCACGGTCATCGCCACGGCCTCGCGCCCGGAAACACGCCGATGGGTGGAGGAGCTTGGCGCGCACCACGTCATCGATCATTCAAAACCGCTCGCCGCGCAGGTGGAGGCGCTTGGCCTCGGTGCGCCCGCTTTCGTATTCTCGACAACCAACTCCGATACGCACCGCATGGAGATTGCAGCCCTGATTGCGCCGCAGGGCCGGTTCGGTCTGATCGATGATCCGAAAAACTACGATATCATGCCGTTCAAATGGAAGAGTGTCTCCATTCACTGGGAAGTGATGTTCACCCGCTCGCGTTACGAGACAGCCGATATCGAGGAGCAGCACAAGCTGCTCAACAAGGTGGCGGAGCTGGTGGATGCCGGCACGTTACGTACCACCCTTGCCGACGATCTCGGCACGATTTCAGCCGCCAATCTGAAAAAGGCCCATGCGCTCATTGAAAGCGGCCGTGCCCGCGGCAAGATTGTCCTGACAGGCTTTTAAATGGTGGCCGCGGGCGGCGTGTCCATGCGCTGCCCGCTATCGCGTTATCGCGCAAACCGTGGCCAGCCGATGATGGCCACGGCAAGATAGGTGCCGCCGCAGATGAGGAGGAGACCGGCAAGGCCGGACCAGAGCTTCAACCGTCCTCACGCACATGGTGGGCCATATCCATCAGCATGCCGCTGACATGGGCGTCGGAAAGCGCGTAGAAGATTTGCCGGGCACGCCGGTCGCCGCGCACGAGGCGGGCGCTGCGCAACAGGCGCAAATGATGGCTGACCAGCGATTGCGACAGATGAAGGCTTTCCGCGATATCGCCGACGGATCGCGGCGCATCAAGGCAATAGAACAGGATGCGCAGGCGGGTCGGGTCGCCGAGGAGCCTGAACGTTTCCGCGAGGCGAGCAGTATCGGATTCCGTCGGCATCGTCATGGCCGTCAATGCTTGTGCCCCGCCTGGCTGTGATCATGACCGGTGTGATTGCCGTCGGTCTCGTGATCTGCCGAGGCGGATGCGGGCTGTTGCCCGATTTCGCCTTCGTCATGCGGCATATCAGGCCAATCAATGGCGATGGTGGCGTGCTGGATATCGAAGCGTTTGGCAAGCTCCGCCTCGACGGTCTTTACAAGATGGCGCGGATCAGTACCGTCCTTTGGCTGGACGTGCAACGTGGCAAGCGCCTTGCCTGATGTGATCAGCCAGACATGCACGTGCCTGACGGCAGCAAGCCCTGCAACCGCGCCCATGAGATATGTCTGGATTTCTTCCGGCCTGGCATTTTCGGGCGCGCCTTCCAGCAGGATGTGCAGCGAGTTGCGCAAAAGGCCCCAGGCGCTGCGCAGGATCAGCACGGAAACCAGGATGGAGAGAATGGGGTCGATGGGCGTCCAGCCGGTAAAATAGATGATGATGGCGGCACTGATGGCGCCGACGGAGCCGAGAAGGTCGCCCATGACGTGCAGGACAGCGCCCTTGATGTTCACATGTTCCTTGTCGCCGCGGGTCAGGATCCAGAACACCAGCATGTTGATGAGCAGCCCGACGACGGCCACGAGGAACATGGGACCCGCCAGAATTTCCGCGGGCGCGCGAAAGCGGTCGATCGCTTCGATCGCGATCCAGACAACAATGGCGAAAAGGGCGATGGCATTGATGAGGCCGGCGATGACCTCGAAACGCAGATAGCCATAGGTGCGGTTCTGGTCGGCGGCGCGCTGGCCGAAGCGAAAGGCCGCATAGGCGAGGGCCAGGGCGCAGGCATCGGTCAGCATATGGCCCGCATCCGCAATCAGCGCCAGCGAGCCGGACATAACGCCGCCGATCACCTCAATGATCATATAGGAGAACGTGATGATGAAGGCGATCAGCACCTTGCGCTGATTGTCATTGGTTAACTTGGGGCCATGGTCGTGCCCTGCGTGCGACTGCGACATTGTTCCGGCTCGTCCCGTTGATTGGATATGACATATAAATACATGTTCATATGTTGTATGTCAATGGAACCAAGCGGCAGGCGGTCCGATCCGCCGGGAGGGCCCCGGCAGATCATCGTCAGGCGCGATCAGGCGGCCAGCCGCGCTCCAGCCTCATCCAATGTGATATGGCCGAGAAACTGGCCGCTGGTGACCGCCGGGGTTTCGTCCTCGATGGCATGGGCAAAAATCACGGCCTTGTCGGCTTCCAGCTTCTGCAGATAGGTGTGAAGGCTGGGATACTCTGTTTTCAGGTCGAAGAGACCCAGATCCTCGCCCCAGCGGGCGATGCCGGTCATGTAGGCGTCGGCAATCGTCCTGTTGTCACCGGCAAGCCAATCCCGCCCCTGCAGATGGGATTGCAGATAGCCATAGCCGGAGGCGGCTTTCTCCCGTGCGAGGTCGCGCAGCATTTTGATCGCCGGATCGCCCTCTTTCAGCTTGTAGGCGGTCCAGGCCGGCGAAAAGGCCGAGTGAAAGCTGGTGTGCAGATAGGCCAGCATCTGGTTGAGCCTGTCGTGGGCTCCGGTGCCCTGGGCAAATCCCAGTTGCCTCCCAAGATCACGTGCGGCGATGTTCTGAAGAATGGCAAAGCTTTCGCTCAGGCTCCTGCCGTCTTCCAGAAGCAGCGCCGGTGTCTGGTGCATGCTGTTGACGCGGCCATAGAGGGTGCTCTTCGACTTGGCCAGCATGTCGATACGGGCAAGGCGATAGGGTTGGCCGAGCCATTCCAGCGCGACGATTGATCCGAACGAGCAGCCATGCGGCACGCCATAAAACAATACGGGTTCCATTTTCATTTCCTCTTTTTTGAATGTCATACCGCGGTGAAATCCAAGATGGCGATGCCGGTCACTATTGTAAAGAAGGCACAAAAATGTCATGTTGGTACAAATTTTATACCAACATTCAGCTGGAATAGGCGTGATGAAGGATCTGGTTTCCGAATGCCCCGTTGAAAATGCCATGCTGGTGCTGGGCGGGCGCTGGCGCATCTTGCTCATCTATTATCTGCTGGAAGGAACAAAGCGTTTCAGCGAACTGCGCCGCGACATGCCCAAAATTTCGCAGCGCATGCTTACCCTTGACCTGCGCGCCCTCGAAGAGGCGGGCTACGTGACCCGCACGATCATTCCGCAGGTTCCGGTGCGTGTCGAATACAGCCTGACGGAGGAGGGGCGGCGCCTCAAGACCCTGGTCGAGGTGCTTGGCGAATGTGGCGACCGCCTGGCCAGCCGCGGCTACGTCAAGGCTGCTTGAACCATCGTTCCCGATACAATCACAGGTGACACGATTGCCGCTATCGGCTAAGCGATGCCATCTTATACGCTCCGGCAATCTGAAAGGATCGGCATGACCGACATGGTACATTTGCAGCGTCTCGATGCGCTCAGAGACCGTTATGATGTTCTTCTGTGTGATGTCTGGGGCGTTCTGCACAATGGTGTTGATTCCTTCGCTGCCGCATCAAGCGCCTTGCAGCGCGCGCGGGAAGCCGGGCAGACGGTGATCCTTATCACCAATGCGCCGCGTCCCTTCGCCGGTGTTGCCCAGCAGATCAGGATGCTCGGCGTGCCGGACGCCGCCTATGACCGCATCGTCACGTCGGGCGATGTCACGCGTGACCTGATCCGTAACGCGCCGCGCCGCGTGTTTCATCTCGGCCCAGAGCGTGATGAAACGTTATATGAAGGGCTTGATGTCGAGCTGACCGAAGAGCGTGAGGCGGATGTCGTGGTCTGCACCGGCTTCTTTGACGACGATTCGGAGGGCCCCGAAGACTATGCCGACATGCTCACGCGCTTTCGCTCGCGCAACCTGCCTTTCATCTGCGCCAATCCCGACATTGTTGTCGAGCGCGGCGACCGGCTGATCTGGTGCGCGGGTGCCCTGGCGCGTGATTATGGCCAGATGGGCGGGCGCACGCTCATTGCCGGAAAGCCGCATCGCCCCATTTACGAAGCCGCCATTGCCGCGGCGGAGGCCGTGCGCGGCGGGCCAGTCGACCTCGCACGCGTGCTTGCCATTGGCGACGGCATGCTGACGGATGTGAAGGGTGCCGATCTCTTCGGAATCGACGTGCTCTACATTTCCGGCGGCATTCACGCCGGCGATTATGTAAGGGGCGGCATATTCGATCTGGAAGAGCTGCTCGCCTTTCTCAAGAAGCATGGCAGCAACCCCGTTGCCACCATGCCGGCTCTCGCCTGAGGTACATGCACCATGCCGATTCTACGCCTGACCGACCCTTCGCATCTGCCGCAGCATCTGAAGGGCGCCGTGGTGGCGATTGGTAATTTTGATGGCGTGCACCGCGGCCATCAGGCTGTTCTGGGGCGGGCGCTTGATGCCGCCAGTGCCGCCGGAAAGCCGTCGCTGGTGCTGACCTTCGAGCCGCATCCGCGCAGCGTCTTCGTGCCGGATCAGCCGGTCGACAGGCTGACGCCCGCGGCGGAAAAAGCCTCGATCCTGGAAGCACTCGGTTTCGACGCGGTGGTGGAATGCCATTTCACCCGGGATTTCTCGCAGCTTACGGCCGATGTGTTCGTGGACGAGATTCTCGTTGCCGGTCTTGGGGCAAGCCGCATTGTCGCGGGATTTGACTTCCATTTCGGCAAGGGCCGCCAGGGCGGTCCGGCCTTTCTGATGGATGCCGGGGAAAAGCGCGGCTTCCAGGTCACGCTTGTCGATGCATTCCGCGACGAGGGCGGGCAGGCCATTTCATCCAGCCGCATTCGCGAACTTCTGGGCGCGGGCGATATTGTCGAAGCGTCGGGACTTCTGGGTTACCGCCACCGGATTCGGGCCGAAGTGATCCAAGGCAAGCAGCTCGGCCGGACAATCGGATTTCCCACGGCCAATATGGTGCTGCCGCCCGAGACGCATCTGCAGGAAGGCATCTATGCCGTGCGCTTCCGCCGCGCCGACGGCACACTCTATGACGGCGTGGCCAGCTTTGGCCGCCGACCCACGGTGGATACCGACGGTGCGCCGCTGCTCGAAACCTATGTTTTCGATTTCACCGGCAATCTCTATGGGGAAGTCTGCGCGGTTTCGTTCTTCGCCTATCTGCGCGGCGAAGAAAAGTTCGACGGGCTCGAACCGATGATGCAGCAGATCCGGCGTGACGAGGAGGAGGCGCGCGGGCTGCTGCAGGGTGTGAAACCGCTGTCTCCTCTCGATGATACGATTAATTTTCGATGAAACGGTAAATCGTTTACCATAAGAATAAATCCAATTTTATCTATCCTTCGCTAGCGTCATTCTCAAATCTGCCGCCCTCCCAGGCGAAATTTGGAGTGATTTCATGCATGTTCGTCTCGTCGCTGCTCTTTCGGGCGCCCTTATTCTTGCCGGTGCCGTCCCGGGCTCTGCCGATGACTATTACTATGAAGGTCAGCAGAACCAGACGGCTGCCGCTCCCCGTCAGAACTGGTGGTCGGGCGACTGGTATCTGAAACTCGGTGCAAAAGGCTTCATCGCCCCGCGTTATGAAGGTGCCAAGGACTATCTTCTGCGCGCCGCGCCGGTCATCTCGCTTGGCCGTGCCGGATCCGCCACCCGGTTCAGTTCCCTGAATGACAACGCATCGATCGGCCTGATCGATACGGGCGTGTTCCGCACCGGTATCACTGGCAAGCTGATCACCGGCCGGGACAGCGGCGACGCTAATCTCAAGGGCGTGCATGATGTCGACTGGGGCGTTGAACTCGGCGGCTTTGCCGAATTCTACCCGACGGACAATATTCGCGGCCGCGTCGAGGTCCGGCGCGGCATCGGTTCGCATGACGGCGTCGTTGCCGACTTTGCCGTCGATGCCTTTACGGATCTGACCCCCACCGTGCGCGTTTCGGCCGGCCCGCGCGCCACCGTGGCATCTCGGGACTATTTCAAGCAGTATTACGGGGTGAACCCGACGGAAGCGGCGGCATCGGGCCTGTCGACCTACCGTCCCGATGGCGGCGGTCTGAAATCGCTCGGCCTTGGCGGCCAGATCACCTGGAAGACGACCGACAAGATCGAAACAAGCGCCTATGCGGAATATAGCCGCCTGATGGGGCCAGCCGCCGATTCCAGCATCGTCAAGGAGCGCGGATCGGCCAATCAGGCGACCTTCGGCCTGCAGGCAACCTACCGCTTCGACTTCGCGCTTTGATCGATATATCGGGCTGATGCGAAGTTTATTGCGTCAGCCCCTTTATTCTGGAAGCAGTGATTGCTAAAAGCGCGCTCATGAAAACTGTTTCCTGGACCCTTGCACAGTCCATACCGCTTCAGACACCACGAATTACTGGCCCGGCCTTCCGGTTTGCCTGAAGCCTAGGCTTGCGGGTGCGGAAGGTCCGGGTTTTCCGGATGCGCCATCGCGCTCTTTTTTGCTTTTCTTTACATCTTTGCCTGCTGCGACGACGCGCGGGCCTGTTCACAAGCTGGAAAAATGACCGACACCGCCAACCCACTCGACTATTCGAAGACACTTTATCTGCCGCAGACCGATTTTCCGATGCGCGCGGGCCTGCCCGCCAAGGAACCGGAATTCGTCAAGCGCTGGGGCGAAATGAATCTCTACAGGAAATTGCGCGAAGACGGCAAGGGACGCCCGCTCTATGTTCTGCATGACGGTCCTCCCTATGCCAATGGCAATATCCATATCGGCCATGCGCTGAACAAGATCCTCAAGGATGTCATCACCCGCTCGTTCCAGATGCGCGGTTTCGATTCCAATTATGTTCCCGGCTGGGATTGCCACGGCCTGCCGATCGAGTGGAAGATCGAGGAACAGTACCGCGCCAAGGGCAAGGACAAGGACGACGTGCCGATCAACGAATTCCGTAAGGAATGCCGTGAATTCGCCGCCAACTGGATCAAGATCCAGTCCGTCGAGTTCAAGCGCCTCGGCATCGAAGGTGATTTTGACAATCCCTATACGACGATGGCTTTCCATGCGGAGAGCCGCATCGCCGGGGAACTTCTGAAGTTCGCCATGTCCGGTCAGCTCTATCGCGGCTCCAAGCCGGTCATGTGGTCGGTGGTCGAGCGCACGGCGCTGGCGGAAGCCGAGGTGGAGTATCAGGATTACGAAAGTGACACGATCTGGGTGAAATTCCCGGTCGCGGGCGGCACGGGCGATCTTGGCTCGGCGCATGTGGTGATCTGGACCACGACGCCGTGGACCATCCCGGGCAACCGCGCCGTCAGCTATTCCCCGCGCATTGCCTATGGGCTTTACGAGGTCGAAACCGCTGAGAATGATTTTGGGCCGCGCCCCGGTGAAAAGCTGATCTTCGCCGATGCGCTCGCGGAGGAATCCGCCGCCAAGGCCAAGCTGACCTTCAGGCGGATCAGGGCTGTTTCGGCTGGCGAATTTGCCGCCATGACCCTGGCGCATCCTTTCAAGGGGCTGGGCGGCGGCTATGAATTTGTGGTTCCGATGGTGGCCGGCGATCATGTCACCGACGATGCCGGTACCGGCTTCGTGCACACCGCTCCAAGCCATGGCCGCGAGGACTTTGATGCCTGGACTGCGGCTGCGCGTGAACTCGAGGCGAAGGGTATTTCTCCGGCTATCCCGTTCACGGTTGACGATGCCGGCTTTTATACCAAGGACGCACCGGGCTTTGGTCCGGACCGCGAAGGCGGAGCCGCACGTGTCATCGACGACAACGGCAAGAAGGGCGATGCCAACAAGGCCGTCATCGACGAACTTATCGCCCGCGGCGCGCTGTTTGCCCGCGGCCGGTTGAAGCACTCGTATCCCCATTCATGGCGCTCGAAGAAGCCGGTCATCTTCCGCAACACGCCGCAATGGTTCGTCTATATGGACAAGGACCTCGGCGATCAGACCACATTGCGTTCGCGTGCGCTGGAGGCGATCGACGAGACGCGTTTCGTGCCCGCCGGCGGCCAGAACCGGCTGCGCGCCATGATCGAGGACCGTCCGGACTGGGTCCTGTCGCGCCAGCGCGCCTGGGGCGTGCCGATCTGCGTTTTTGCCGATGAGAATGGCAACGTGCTCAAGGACGATGCGGTCAATGCCCGCATTCTCGAAGCATTCGAGCAGGAAGGCGCCGATGCCTGGTTTGCCGAAGGTGCGCGTGAGCGGTTCCTGGGCGAAAAGGCGAATGAGCCGTGGGTGCAGGTGCGCGACATTCTCGATGTCTGGTTTGACTCCGGCTCGACCCATGTCTTCACGCTGGAAGACCGTCCTGACCTGAAATGGCCTGCCGACGTCTATCTGGAAGGCTCCGACCAGCATCGCGGCTGGTTCCACTCGTCGCTGCTGGAAAGCTGCGGCACCCGCGGCCGTGCGCCCTACAATACCCTCGTCACTCATGGTTTCACCATGGATGAAGAAGGGCGCAAAATGTCGAAATCGCTCGGCAATACGGTCACGCCGCAGGACGTGATCAAGGATTCCGGCGCCGATATCCTGCGCCTGTGGGTCATGACCACCGATTATTGGGAAGATCAGCGTCTGGGCAAGAACATCATCCAGACCAACATTGATGCCTATCGCAAATTGCGCAACACCATCCGCTGGATGCTGGGTACGCTGGCCCACGATGCCGGGGATGAGATTGCCTATGCGGATATGCCGGAACTTGAAAAGCTGATGCTGCACCGTCTGGCCGAACTCGACGAGGTGGTCCGCTCGAGCTACGACGCCTTCGAGTTCAAGCGCATCACCCGTTCCCTGATCGATTTCATGAACGTTGAATTGTCGGCGTTCTACTTCGATATCCGCAAGGATGCGCTGTATTGCGATGCACCGTCCAGCATCAAGCGCCGTGCGTCCCTGCAGGTTGTGCGTCATCTGTTCGACCGTCTCGTGACCTGGCTCGCGCCCATGCTGCCGTTCACCACGGAGGAAGCCTGGCTCGACCAGTATCCCGCCGCCGTCTCGGTTCATCTCGAACAGTTCCGCGACACGCCGGCTGAATGGAAGAACGAAGCCCTGGCCGAGAAGTGGCGCAAGGTGCGCGATGTCCGGCGCGCCGTCACCGGTGCACTGGAGCTGGAGCGGGCGGACAAGCGCATCGGTTCGTCACTCGAGGCGGCGCCGGTGGTTTTTGTCACCGATCCGGAATTGTTTGCTGCCGTTGCCGATCTTGATATGGCGGAAATCTGCATCACCAGTGCCATCACGATCAAGAATGAACCGGCGCCGGCCGGAGCATTCACTACCGAGGACGTGAAGGGCGTGGCTGTCGTTCCCGAACGCGCTTCCGGTACGAAATGTGCCCGTTCATGGCGCTATACCCATGATGTGGGTTCTGATCCGGCCTATCCGGATGTCTCGGCCCGTGATGCGGCGGCACTGCATGAACTGGCAAAACTCGGCAAACTTGCCTTTTGAGTGTATAAATGCGGATCATTCGCCGGATGATCCGCATTTTGCTTAACAAAAGCCTGCGTCGGCTTGCTTATTGGGACCGGCCTCATGTAAAAGGCTTGCCATTGAGTTGCCTGATTTAACAGGCAGGGCATTGATCAAGCATATGGACTCGGCGGAGTCGGCAATATGAGCTTGAGGCGAAAGTGGCGAGTATGGATTTGAACGGACGTATTACAGTTCTTGGTGCAATGCTTGCGTCCTTGACGCTGGCCGGGTGCATGTCGTCACCAACCTATGGCACCAGCAAGACATCCGGCAGCCAGCTGCTGGACGACGTTTCCAATATCGCCTCGTTCAGTCCCAAGAAAAAAGATCCGATTGCGTATAATCCGCGCCCGGATCTTGTGCGCCCCGTTGGTGGCAGGCCGAGCCAGTTGCCCGCGCCGCAGGAAAATGCCGTTGCAGCGAATGGCGCCAAATGGCCGGAATCGCCGGAACAGCGGCGCAAGCGTTTGCGCGATGAGGCGACGGCCAACCAGAACAATCCCAACTATGTGCCGCAGATCGAGAATGACTCGCCTCCCGCCTCCAGGACCGTCGATAATGGCGAGCACGGTGTCTACAACGACAGGAACCCGCCACCCTCGGGCGTGAGCACGGCAAGCCAGCAGTCTGCCGAATTCCGCGCGCGCCGCCTTGCGTCGACCGCCGGTTCGGCAACAACGCGCCGTTATCTGAGCGAGCCGCCGCTGGCCTATCGCGCCCCGGCAGCAACGGCTGCTGCCGATGAGCTTGGCGAGGACGAAGCCAAGAAGGAACGCGACCGCAAGGCCGCCGCCCGCAAGGACAAGGGCTTCAGTTTCAAGAACCTCATTCCCTGGAATTGATGCCACCGGAATTTTGCAAGACTGCAGCAATACGTGAAAGGCTCCTTCAAGGAGCCTTTCTTTTTTGGACTCAACAAAGCGTCTTGCCTTTGCCTTGATGTACCGAGACTATTGCAGTGCACTTTGTCAGTTGAGGGCCACCGATCTTGCGTCTTTTGCGTATTCCCGGATTGATCATTCTCGTTCTCCTGACGGCCTTCGGTTTTTTCTGGGGCGGATTTGCGCTCTGGTACCAGCTTCCCCTGGACGTACCAGGTGTGGCTGGCGCTGTGATTGTCTGGATTCTGATCGGGCTGGCGGTTCTTTGGCTCGAAGTGACGGGGCGGGTACGGCGCGCCCTGATTGTCCTCATTCCGGTCATGGCAGCGCTCCTGTTCTGGTGGAGCACCATCATGCCGTCGCTCAACCGCATCTGGGCGGATGATGTGGCGCAGACGGTCACGGGAACGCTGGTTGGCAATCATGTGACGCTGGCCAATGTCCGCAATTTCGAATGGCGCAGCCAGACGGACTACACGCCGCGCTGGGAAGTCCGGTCCTATGATCTGGAAAACCTGGCCTCGGTGGATGTGTTCCTGTCGTACTGGTCGAGCCCGGCGATTGCGCATACGCTGGTGAGTTTCGGTTTCAACAATGGCGATCAGGTGGTTTTCTCGGCTGAAATCCGCAAGAAGCGCCATGAGCAGTTCTCGGAGATCGGCGGCTTTTTCAAGCAGTTCGAGCTGGCGATGATCGCCGCCGACGAGCGCGACATCATCCGGTTGCGCACCAATATCCGCAAGGAGGATGTGTATCGCTATCGGGTCAACCTGACGCCGGAAATGCGGCAGGCCCTGTTTCTCTCCTATCTCGACACCGGCAACCGGCTGTCCAAACAGGCGCAATTCTACAATACGGTGACGGCCAATTGCACGACTGTCATCTTTGACATGATCCGGGCAATCACCCCCGGTGTGCCGCTGGACTACCGCGTCATCCTCTCCGGTTACCTGCCCGGCTATCTCTATGATCTCGGTGCCATTGACCGGAGCAAGCCGCTCGACGCGGAGATTCAGGCGGCGTCGATCAACCAGCGCGCCATGGATGCCGACAAGGCGGAAGACTTTTCCGCCCGTATACGCGCCGACAACTAGAGCCGTTTTGCGCGGAAGAATTCCTTGAGGATGGTTTCGGCTTCCTGTTCACGGAAGCCGGAATAGACCTCCGGCGCATGATGGCAGGTGGGCTGGGCAAAAAACCGGGCACCATTCTCCACGCCGCCGCCCTTGATGTCCTGCGCCCCGTAGTACAATCGCCGGATGCGGGCGAAGGAAATGGCGGCGGCGCACATCGTGCACGGCTCGAGCGTGACATAGAGATCGCAACCCGTCAGGCGCTCGTCTTCAAGCGCTTCGCAGCCCTGGCGGATGACCAGAATCTCCGCATGGGCGGTGGGATCGTTGCGTTCGCGGGTGCGGTTTCCCGCCCGGGCCAGAACCACGCCGTCCTTCACCAGAACGGCGCCCACCGGCACCTCGCCGCGTTTTGCCGCTGCCTTCGCCTCGGCCAGGGCAAGGTCCATAGGCCCCATAGGATCAGTTTTTTGGTTCACGCTGTGCTCATGGTCCAGAATTTACTCGCAAGCTGCCGTCATAGCTGGTAGTTAGCCCCGCTGAAAGGCAAACATTCCATGACCAGTTCAAATGATGACGGAAAGGGCGGTAAACGTCCCTTTGAAAAGCGCAGCTTCGACAAGAAGGGCGCCGATGGCGGTCGCGGTGGCCGTCCGGCTCCGCGCAAGTTCGATGACGGGGCGCGGGATCCCGCGACGCGCGGTCCGCGCAGGTCATCGCACGAGGATGCGCCGGTTGATGAGAGCGAACGCATCGCCAAGCGCTTGGCCCGCGCAGGCATAGCCTCGCGCCGCGAAGCCGAAACGATGATTGCTGCCGGCCGTATCTCGGTCAATGGCAAGGTGCTTGCCAGCCCCGCGATCAATGTCAAGCGCGAAGACCGCATCGAAGTCGATGGCAAGCCATTGCCACAGAAGGAGCGCACGCGCCTGTGGCTCTATCACAAGCCGGCCGGTCTGGTGACGACCAACCGCGACCCGGAAGGGCGCCAGACGGTTTTTGAATCCCTGCCCAAGGATATGCCGCGTGTCCTTTCCGTCGGACGTCTGGATATCAACACGGAAGGCCTTCTGCTGCTGACCAATGATGGCGGCCTGTCGCGTGCGCTTGAATTGCCGTCCACCGGCTGGCTGCGCCGCTACCGCGTGCGCGCCCATGGCAGCGTGACCCAGGAAAAGCTGGATACGCTGAAAGATGGCATTGCCGTCGAAGGCGTGTTCTACGGCGCGATCGAAGCCACGCTTGAACGCGAGCAGGGTTCGAACGTGTGGATCATGATGGGTCTGCGCGAGGGCAAGAACCGCGAAGTCAAGAATGTGCTCGGCGCGCTTGGCCTGTCCGTCAATCGCCTGATCCGCATTTCCTACGGACCGTTCCAGCTTGGCGATCTGCCCGAGGGTTCGGTGCGCGAAATGAACGGCCGCACGCTGCGCGACCAGCTTGGCGAGCGCCTGATCGAAGAATCCGGTGCGGATTTCGATGCGCCGATCATCAATGTCTTTTCCAATGATGCGGTGAAGGGCGAAGCGGTGCAGCAACCGGCTGCCGATCGCCCGGCGCGCCGTTCCTCCGAACCCGTTCATCGCGCTTAGAATTGCCATCTACTTCGGCATGGTCATCGCCTATGTGCTCGTCACATCAACCGGCGCCG
>NZ_JBQEPA010000031.1:0-53584 GCF_052056495.1 Phyllobacterium sp. 22229 | reverse complement strand
TGGATGATCTGCGAGTGCGCGTTTATGCGCATCTGCAATCCCTGTCGCTGGGGTTCTTTGCCAGCACGCGCACCGGCGAGATCCAGTCGCGTATCGCCAGCGATATCGGCGGTCTGCAGGCACTTGTCACCAATACGGCCAATGAGCTGGCGCGCAGCCTCAGCACCGTTGTCATGACCGGTGCCGCCATGATGTTCCTGGACTGGAGACTGGGGCTCTTTTCCTTGGCAGCGGTGCCTCTGACAGTACTGATCAGCAACCGGGTCGCCAAGTTGCGCGAAACCATCACCTTCGAGCAGCAGCGGCGCATTGCCGACATGTCCTCGGCCATCCAGGAATCGCTCTCCGTTTCCGGTATCATCCTTGCCCGAACCATGGGCCGCAGCGAACATTTGATCCGTCTGTTCAAACGCACCTCCAGCGACGTTGCTGCATTGGAGGTACGCTCCCATACGGCAGGCGAATGGCAATGGTCATTGATCTATCTGACATTGTCGATCCTGCCGGCGCTCACGCTGCTTCTGGGCGGCTGGTTGATGAGCACGGGCGCCGCGGTCACCATCGGCACGCTCGTTGCCATGATCGCTTTGCAGGAACAGCTTCTCTGGCCGTTTGAGCAATTGCTTCAGACAGGGCGCGAGCTGCGAACGACAAGGGCCCTGTTTACGCGCATATTCGAGTATCTCGACAAACCTGTCGAAATCACCGAAGACCTTGATGCGGTTACCCTCGCCCGCGACCGCGTTCAAGGCACGGTGCGGTTGGAGAATGTCTCCTTCTCTTACGATAAGAGCAGGCCCACCGTTCAAGCCATCTCCATCGACATTCCGGCGGGAAGCCATGTGGCCATCGTCGGCGCTACCGGTTCGGGCAAGACCACACTCGGCTATCTCCTGGCCCGGCTTTACGATGTGGATTCGGGTTCCATTCGCTATGATGGCGTTGATGTCCGGCGTCTCAGCTTTCAGTCACTGACCGACATACTGGGCGTCGTCACGCAAGAACCTTATCTGCTGCATGCCTCCGTTGCCGAGAACCTGCGCTTTGCCAAGCCGGAAGCGAGCGATGAGGAATTGATCACGGCAGCAAAGGTCGCACAGATCCATGACATGATCTCGGCACTCCCCGATGGCTATGCCACACTGGTCGGCGAAAGGGGCTATCGGTTCTCCGGCGGCGAGAAGCAGCGTCTGGCGCTTGCCCGCACCATCCTGCGCGATCCGCCGGTTCTGCTCCTCGATGAGGCGACAAGTGCCCTGGACAACCGGACGGAGCGGGCCATGGCCAGAGCCCTTGCTACGCTTGCCAGAGACCGCACAACCATCACAATCGCGCACCGGCTTTCCACCGTGCGCCAGGCCGATCAGATCATCGTTCTGGACAAGGGCTGCATTGCCGAGCGCGGAACCCATGATGAACTGATGGCGTTGAACGGCGTCTATGCCAGGCTTATTCAGTCCGCCGGTTAGTGGGCCATGCCCGAAAAGGACAGCCATCGGCGACGGCCCCGCCAGGTCACGGGCTATGTCTGATCAACTCTTCCACTGGTTTCTCAGAAGCTTTCACCGTTCTTTGATCGCCGACAAGATCAATGAGCCTCTAGTTGAACGAAACTGGCCAGATATACTACGGATTGCTGCTACAATGACCGCCGGCATTATGCCACCAAGCCAAATCCTGAGAAAACTTGCCTCGTATCGCAGACAGAACGAGCTGGCCGTTGCTCTGCGGGAGGTCGGCCTAATCGAACGAACACTCTTCATGATCGACTGGATTATGGACACGAGCATGCAGCGCCGAGCGCGCGTCGGTTTGAACAAAGGGGAATCCCATCACGCCTTGAAACAAGCCATCAACTTTTACCGACGAGGTGAAATCCGTGATCGCACTACCGAAGACCAGCACTATACGATCGCGGGCCTGAATCTGCTTGTTGCTGTCATTATTTTTTGGAACATCTTGAAACTTGGCGAGGCTGTCAAAGATCGAAGCCAAGCCGGATTGCCAATTCCGCCGGAACTTCTCGCTCATGTGTCACCGCTTGGATGGGAACACATCAATCTATCGGTGAATACAAATGGCCAATCGCTTTGGGTGTCATTTCGCCCCCTCCCGCAAACAACCCCTATATCCTAGCTGCTTCCTTCTGAATAACGAATAGCACGCCGCCAACTACGTTACATCAATAATTTGTAACGGAACCTCTCGCCGCCGCCCAACAACGTGACAACGCCCGTGCATCTCATCAGTGGTTTGATTGACAGGCTCGATTGGTCGCCAAAAGCGTCGTCTGGAGATCACCTCTCATAGACCAACATCGAGACACAAGTATTTAACTTCAACGTAATCCTCGATCCCGTATTTGGAGCCCTCACGGCCTTGACCGGATTGTTTAATGCCGCCGAATGGCGCAACCTCCGTGGAAATCAGACCGGTATTGATACCCACCATGCCATATTCCAGCGCCTCAGCCACCCGGAACACGCGCGATAGGTCCTTGGCGTAGAAATAAGAAGCAAGCCCAAACTCGGTATCGTTGGCCATCTCGACGACATCATCTTCCGTTTCGAATCTGAAGAGCGGCGCGACGGGGCCGAACGTCTCTTCGCGAGCAATTTTCATGGCGGATGTCATACCGGTTAGGATAGTTGGCTGGAAAAACAGCCCGCCCCTCGCATCACGTTTACCGCCGATGGCAATAGCGGCGCCTTTTTCAAGCGCATCGGTGATATGCTCTTCAACCTTCGCAATTGCATTTTCGGTAATCAGCGGCCCGGCCACAACGCCGTCCTCAAACCCGTCGCCCACCTTCATCATTGATACTTTTGCCGCCAGCATCTCGGCAAACGCATCATAGACCCCGGCCTGCACATACAACCGGTTCGCGCAGACGCATGTCTGGCCGTTGTTGCGATATTTTGA
Organism: Phyllobacterium sp. 22229; assembly: GCF_052056495.1. Lineage (NCBI taxonomy): Bacteria > Pseudomonadati > Pseudomonadota > Alphaproteobacteria > Hyphomicrobiales > Phyllobacteriaceae > Phyllobacterium > Phyllobacterium sp. 22229. Next base: position 50,662 of record NZ_JBQEPA010000031.1, on the reverse strand, counting down.
GATCATCGCGCCTTCGACGGCAGCATCGAGATCGGCATCGTCGAACACGATGAAGGGCGCGTTGCCGCCGAGTTCGAGGCCGAGCTTCATGATCTGCTCTGCGCCCTGGCGCATAAGAATCTTGCCGACGCCGGTAGAGCCGGTGAAGGTGAGCTTGCGAACCTTGTCATTCTCCGTGAATTCAAGGCCGATATCGGCGGATTTTTTCGAGGTAACGACATTGAAGACGCCGGCTGGCAGCCCCGCACGTTCGGCCAGAACAGCAAAAGCCAGCGCCGATAGCGGCGTTTCGGCGGCCGGCTTGGACACCATGGTGCAGCCGGCTGCAACGGCTGGCGCAAACTTTCGTGCCAGCATGGCATTGGGGAAATTCCACGGTGTGATCGAGGCAACGACACCGATCGGCTGCTTCAGCACGATGATGCGCTTGTCCTGCTGGTGACCGGGTATGGTATCGCCATAAACGCGCTTGGCCTCTTCGCCGAACCATTCAACATAGGACGCACCATAGAGGATCTCACCCTTGGCTTCGGCCAACGGCTTGCCCATTTCCAGGGTGAGGATAGCCGCCAGATCATCGGCATTGGCAATCACCAAATCATAAAGCTTGCGGAGCACAGCAGCGCGGTCCTTACCGGTCTTTTTCGCCCAGAGCTTTTGTGCCGTGTGGGCGGCGTCGATGGCGCGCGCGGCGTCGGCACGCGCCATGTCTGGCAGGGTGGCAATCACCTCGCCAGTCGATGGATTCGTGACATCGAATGTCGCGCCGCCCTCACCTTGTCCCTGCCATTCGCCGGCGATCAAAGTCTTGTCGGTGGCAAGCGATGGGTCTTTCAGTTTGGCGAGGATTGTGTTGGACAGGGCCATGGCGCAGGCCTCCTTCGATAGGTTGATTGCTGCGGCAATGACCGACGCAAAACGTCATCGGCCACTGTAGGGTCAGACGAATGCGTGCGTCGATTTCGGTTCGAAGCTCAGCCAAGCCTGATCGCCGCGGCTGATGCCGGAAATCGCCTCGTGTCCGAACGGCAGGCGCACAGAGAGGATTTCACCATTACCGGTTTGGGTGCTGACCTCGATATTATTGCCGAGGAACGTAATGTCCTTGATCGTCACGGCAAGGCCGTTGTCGATCCGTGTGCTCGACAATGAAAGTCGTTCCGGCCGTAGCAGCAGCGAGGCAGAGGTCCCGCTCGCCTTGCCGGCATGCATCGGCACGCCATCGACGACCGTACCGCCAGGCAGCAACAGTCGCGCATTGCCATCGGTATTTGAAAGAACCTCGGCATTGATGAAATTGCTGTCGCCAATGAAACCCGCCACAAAATGTGTGGCTGGATCGGCATAGAGTTCCCGTCCGGTTCCGATCTGATCGATTTCGCCCTGACTGAAGACCGCGATACGGTCGGAAAGACGTAGGGCCTCTTCTTGATCATGGGTGACATAGAGAATGGTCACTCCGGTTTCTTGATGGATGCGTCGGATTTCGAACTGGATTTCCTCACGCAGCTTCTTGTCCAGCGCCGAAAGCGGCTCATCCATCAGAAGCACGGGTGGATTGTAGACCAGTGCGCGAGCAAGCGCGACGCGCTGCTGCTGGCCACCGGACATCAAGGCTGGCTTGCGCTCCTCAAGACCTTCGAGCCGGACGAGCTTCAGCGCCTTCTTCACCCGATCGGTTATTTCCGCCTGACCAACGCGGCGAACGCGCAGCGGGAAGGCTACGTTCTCGCCAACGGTCAGATGCGGGAACAGTGTGTAGCGCTGAAACACCATGCCGATATTGCGCTTGTGTGACGGGGTCGAAAGCAGGCTCTGACCTTTCAGCAGGATATCACCGTCTGTCGGGTCCTGAAATCCGGCAAGGATGTAGAGCGTCGTGGACTTGCCCGAACCGGATGGCCCAAGAAAGGTCATGAACTCACCCTCGGCAACATCCATGGTCACATTCTTAACGGCAGTGACCTGACCATATGTCTTGCGGATGCCACGAATGGAGAGAAATGACTGGGTCATACTTTGCGTCCCTTGCGGAAGAATGCCGCCAGAACCATCAGCAGGATGGTGAAGGCAATGAGAATGGTGGAGGCGGCGGCGATGACAGGCGTCAGATCCTGTCTGAGTGTCGCCCAGATCTTGACCGGTAGCGTCTGCAGCGTCGGGCTGGCCATGAAGATGGCAAGAACCACTTCATCCCACGACGCGAGGAAAGAGAAGATCGCGGCGGCAAAGATGCCATGGCTGACGGCGGGCACCGTTACCCGGATACGGGCTTCCCACGGGGTTGCGCCGCACAGGATCGCCGCATCCTCGATCGACTTGTCGAAACCGTCCAATGCATTTCCGATCGAGATGATTGAGAATGGCAGCGCGATCAGAAGATGCGCGATGATGAAAGCGATCGTGGTGCCCGCCAGTCCGAACTGCAGAAAAAGCGCATAGAGGGCGACGGCGAGCACTACGACGGGGAGGATCATCGGAGTGAGAAACAAGGCTCGCAGGGCTTCACGTCCAGTGAAGGAGCCCCGGTTCAAGCCGAGGGCAGCGAGAAAGCCAAGCACGACGGAAAAAACCGTGACAATGGCGGCGATCTTCAGACTGCTCAAGGCGGAATAAAGCCAGCGCGGATCGGTGAACAGTGCCTGATACCACTTGAACGTCCATGACGGCGGCGGAAAGATCAGCCATTGCGACGAGCCAAAGGACAAGGCGGCAATGAACAGGATCGGTAGGATCAGAAACAGACAGACCAGAACTGTCAGGCCGATCAGGAACGGTTTCAAACCACCAAGTTTCTCGAAATCGAGCAGCATAATTGTTACCTCGCCCGATTTGGGTTCACGAATTTGAGCTGGATGGTGTAGAGCACCAATGTCACCAGCAGGAGCACAAGTGCGGCAGCGCCGCCCATGCCCCAGTTGACCAGCGACTGCACGAATTGCGCTACGAGCTCGGCCAGCATCATGTTCGACGTGCCACCGAGCAGGGCCGGCGTAACGTAGTAACCAAGCGACATGACGAAGACCATCAGCGCACCTGAAGCGATGCCCGGCAACGACAGCGGTAGAAGAACGCGGGTAAAACACTGGCGCTTGTTGGCACCACAGAGGGCAGCGGCACGCAGGATCGCGGGATCGATCGACTTCAGAACGCCGATCAGCGGCAGGATGATGAAGGGCAGCATGATATAGGTCATGCCGATACTGACGCCGACGAGATTGTTGACCAGCGCCAGCGGCTTATCGATGATACCAAGACTCAGCAGAACCTTATTGACGACGCCAGTGCGCTGCAGAAGCACCATCCAGGCATAGGTTCGAGCAAGCAAATTGGTCCACATCGACAGGACAATGATTGCCAGCACCAGCCGCGACCAGCGCTCGGGCATGATAGCGAGCAGCCACGCGATCGGAAAGCCGATCAGTACGGAGACAATGGTCACAAGACCGGCAACGGTAAATGTATTGAGGAATACCCGCAGATAGGTCGTCGAACCTAAAAGCTCCCGATAATTCTGGAGACCGGGTGTGGGCTCAAGCACGCTGCGCATCAGCAGCATAATTACTGGGACGATGAAAAAGAAGGCGATCAGGAGCAGAGCCGGCACGACATAGCCGAAACTGCCATCTCGCCAAGGCGTTTTCCGTCCACCATCAGCCGTTACCGACAAACCCATTACCAACCTCCCGGCTACCTACGGAAATCACGGGCTGGCACCACCCGCCTATGGTCATTTGTTGCCTCAGATACCGGTTATTTCGCCTGCCAGGCGTACCAGCGTTTACCAATCTCGTCGCGATGGGTCGCCCAATAGGTCATATCAGCGTTGACCTGGGTCTCGGCCTGCATGTCCGGCAGCGTCTTGCGAAGGCCAGCATCCATCAGGCTGGGAGAATCGATACTGATTGGCGCGTATCCGGTGAGCGTTGCGAAGTCCGCCTGCGCCTTGCCGCTCGTGGCGTTGGCGATGAACTTCATCGCCGTTTCCTTGTTCTTCGTTCCCTTCGGAACGACCAGAGCGTCAGCGGCCGTGATATTGTTGGTCCAGGACATCTCGACCGGGATACCGGTCTGGGCAAGCGCCGTCAGACGGCCATTCCAGAAGGAACCGAACGGTGCTTCGGCCGATGCCAGCAACTGCTGCGACTGCGCACCACTATCCCACCAGACGATTTCGGACTTGATGGTGTCGAGTTTCTTGAAGGCGCGATCGAGATCAAGCGGATAGAGCTTGTCGGCCGGCACGCCATCGGCGAGCAAAGCCGCTTCGATCACGCCCGGAGCCGACCACTTGTAGAAGGTGCGCTTGCCGGGGAATTTTGCAGTATCGAACAGATCAGCCCAGCTCTTCGGGCAGGCATCAACAGCATCCTTGTTGCAGCCGATGACGAAGGAATAATAGAAACTGCCGACCGAATAATCGGTGACGAAGCGCGGATCTAGCTTGCTTTTATCGATAAGGGAGAAGTCGAGCTTTTCGAGAAGGCCGGCGTTGCCGGCCTGAACGGCGTAATCACCTTCGACGTCGACGACATCCCAAGCGACGTTCTTGGAGTCCACCATGGCCTTCAGCTTACCGTAGTCGGTTGGGCCATCCTGAGCGACGTTGACGCCGGCAGCGGCGCTGAACGTATCGGCCCAATGCTGCTTCTGCGCGTCCTGCGTAGTGCCGCCCCAGCTGGTAAACACCATGTCCGCTGCGTTCGCTTGGTCAGCAAATGTAACGGTGGCGGCCAGAAGAGTGATAATTACATGCTTTTTCATGTTTTCTCCTCCCTGAGAAAAACCGTGATCTGTGAATACGTTGGTTTGCCCTAGATCGGCACCATGCCGCCCAGAGGCGAGAATGCTGCGGGCGACATGATCTTGTTTTCGGCGGTCACGATCAGGTCGCGTATCTTCGGCAGGAAAGCCTGCCATTCCGGATCAACCGCCAGCTGGGCGCGCCGCGCCTGGCGGTCATCGAGGCTTTCGAAAGCCCAGATATGGACAATCTCGTTGATCGGCCCGATCTCCGAGGAGAAGTAGCCGATGAGATTGCCAAGATGCTTTTTCTGAATGGTGATGCCGATCTCGCCGACCACCTTCAGGTATTCGGGGATAGCGCCGTTCTTCAGCCGATAAGTTCTAATCTCGTAGAGCATGGTTCACCGCATCACGAAGGGATCAGGAAACGGATCGTCCGTTGTTCTCAACCAGACTGTCTTGGTACGGGTGAAATCGAGCGCAGCGGCAATTCCGCCTTCGCGGCCATGTCCCGACTGGCCGTAGCCGCCGAACGGCGCGATCGGCGAAACGGCGCGATAGGTATTGATCCAGACAATGCCGGCGCGGATGCGCTTCACCATGCGATGCGCCCGCGTCAAGTTCTGGGTGAACACGCCCGATGCGAGGCCGTACCGGGTGTCGTTGGCCAATGTGACCGCTTCATCCTCGCTGGTAAAGGACACGACAGACAACACCGGGCCAAAAAGTTCGGTTTCAGCCGACGGCGAATTGATACCGTCGCAATCGAGAATAGTCGGCAGGTAATAGAAACCGTCGCTCTCGCCTGCCCGGGCGCCGGTCACGACCGTGGCACCTGCATTAACGGAGGCAGACACGATCCGCTCGACATGATCGCGCTGGCGCTTGGTGCAGAGCGGGCCGAATTCGGTCGCCATGTCGAGCGGTGTGCCGATACGGATAGCCTCCGCCTTGGCTTTGACGAGTGCGACAAACCTGTCCTTCACCGAGCGCTCGACGATCAGACGCGAGCCGGCAACGCAGCTCTGGCCGGTCGCGGCAAAGATGCCGGCAACCTGTGCATTAGCAGCACTTTCCAGATCAGCGTCGGCAAACACGATGAAAGGCGATTTTCCACCGAGTTCGAGCGAGGTGCTGGCGAGGTTTTCCGCCGAATTGCGCACCACATGCGCCGCCGTTACTGCCCCACCGGTGAAGGCAATGTGGGCGACACCCGGATGGCGGGTGAGCGCATTGCCGCACGAAGGGCCAAAACCGGTGATAACGTTCAGCACACCTTTCGGAAAACCGGCTTCATGTACCAGGCGGGCAAATTCCAGCATCGGCGCCGGGCCATCTTCCGAAGCTTTGACCACCAGCGTGCAGCCGGCGGCCAGTGCCGGGCCGATCTTGACGGCCGAGAGAAAAAGTTGGCTGTTCCACGGCACGATGGCGGCCACGACACCGACCGGCTCGCGCCGGGTCCAGACATCCATTTCGGCCTTGTCGATCGCCAGCGTCGAGCCCTCGATCTTGTCGGCCAGCCCCGCGTAATACCGATAGTAGTCAGCGACATAAGTGATCTGCGCGGAGGTCTCGCGGATGATTTTGCCGGTGTCGCGGGTTTCGAGCTCGGCAAGGTGCTGCGCATTGGCCTGAACCAGATCCGCCAGCTTGTAGAGGAGTTTACCGCGTGCGGTGGCCGTCATCGCCGGCCACGCACCATTCCACAATGCCCGTTCGGCCGCGTTGACTGCGCGATCGACATCGGTTTCGCGCGCTTCCGGCATGGAAGCCCAGACCTTGGCCGTCGCCGGATCGATACTGTCGAATCGCGCGGAGCCGTTTTCAAAAACGCCATCTATATACTGTTGGAAGCTTTGCATTTCAGCCTCACCGGAATGCTGGCATCACGTCGGCGATAAAGCGCTCGAGCGACGCCTTCTTGCGCTCGAAGCTCATGCCGGTGTCTATCCAGAATGAATATTCGTCCCAACCCTGCTGCTCGTAAATCTTCAGGCGATCGATAACCGCCGCTGCGCTTCCAATCGGCATGTTGGTGACCATCTTGTCCGGTGACAGGTTCGGGTTCACCGTCAGTTCCTCTTCGTTCAACGTCTGGATCAGGCCCTGAGTGATCGGCCGCTCATTTTTGAACCAGGCGAAGAAGTAATTGTAATAGGTACTGATTTCCTTAGCAGCCTGGGCAACATCGGCTTCGTCGGACCCAACATAAGTATGCTGCAACAGCATGATCTTCGGGCGCGTCACATCCGGCGCCTTGTCGCAGGCCGCATTGAAGCGTTCCATCAAGCTGCTAATCTCGGCCTCGCCATTGGCGAGTGGCGTGCATTGCACGTTGCAGCCATTGGCAACAGCGAAATCATGGCTGTTCGGATCGCGTGCTGCCACCCAAATCGGAGGATGCGGCTGTTGTATCGGCTTTGGCGCCGAGGTCGTCGACGGAAACTTCCAGAACTCCCCGTCATGGACGTAGTCACCGGCCCAGATCCCTTTGATAGCCGGGATCAATTCACGCATGCGCAGACCGGCACCCCAGGCATCAAGGCCCGGCAACAGGCGTTCGTATTCAAAGCTATAGGCACCGCGGGCAATACCGAGATCAAGACGGCCGCCGCTGATGAGATCCGTCATCGCCGCTTCGCCGGCAAGCTTGATTGGATGCCAGAACGGGGCAATAATCGTACCGGTACCAAGGCGCACGTTTTTAAAGCGGCTTGCCAGATCGGCGAGATTGACAAACGGGTTCGGTGCGATGGTGAAGTCCATGCCATGGTGTTCGCCGGTCCAGATGGCATGCATGCCACCCTTGTCGGCAATCTCACACAGGTTGAGGAACTCTTCGTAGAGTTCCTCATGGTTCTGACTGGCATTGAGCCGTTCCATATGAACAAAAAGAGAGAACTTCATAAATCACCCTTTCCGGGCCACAGCGTGAACGCGGCCTTTTTCCTGGTTGCCGACATAGATCCCGAAATTGCCGAGCGTACTTTCCTGAGCGTAGCGCTTGACCGTCTCGCGGACGGCGGAATCGTGGATATTGTCGAGAGGCAGTTGCTGAAGCGGAAACATCTGACCGACCTTGGGCGTGCCATCGCCCAGCGCTGCGCGATAGACGAAGTTCTGGCGTCCGGCTTTGGTATCTTCGTAGATGGAGTAGAGCAGACCCGTCTGGATCGAGAGGCCGATCTCGGCAGTGAACTGCGGCTCTAGCGCTTCCATACCTTCGCTTTCGGCCTTGTCGACAAATGGCAATGTCCAGCCGCCATTGGTATCGCGCACCAGTAGAATCTCGCCGGTGCGTTCGGCGACGGCACCGACCGACAGGCTGCCTTCGACATTTGCGAGAAGACTCTTTTCGGTGAGCGCCGGGGTGAAATAGCCGCCGCGAGCATAACCCAGGCCTGTCTTGCCGGAGTTTTCGAAACCTTCGATCTTGCCGATCAGGATGACATGGTCTCCGGCATCAACGCGCTCGTACGCCGAACAATCGAACCAAGCGGCAACATCGGAGAAAACAGGCGAACCGAACGGACCCTTCTGCCAGTCGACCGCGGCAAAACGGTCCTCGACCGGACGGGCAAAGGTGTTGGACACATCCTTCTGGTCCTCCGAGAGGATGTTAACCGAAAACCCCTTGGCAGTCATCAGGGTCTGATAGTTACGCGAGGTCTTTGCCAGGCAGACCAGGAGCAGCGGCGGATCAAGCGAGACACTTGTAAAACTGTTGGCGGTGAAGCCGATCGGACCACCTTCGTCATTGAACGTAGCTACGACGGTCACACCTGTCAGGAATGCGCCAAACGCATCACGAAGCGCTCTGGGATCATTCATTGTCATTCCTCCTCACTGTGCAGTCTGCCATGTGAGCCAGTCGGCCAGTGCCTTACTTACCTCTTGCGGCGCCGTGAGATTGACCATATGCCGGTGACCTTTGATGACGACCGCCTGGCCTCGGGGTGCCGCCTTGGCCATCTCTTCGGCCATCTCAGCCGTTGAATTCTTGTCGCCATCGCCCGTCAGGAACATTGCAGGGGCTGTCACCGTCGGCCAGCTATCCAAATACACGGCATCGCCGGTCGCAAAGGCCCGATAGGCCGCAGCGTAACCGCTGGAATCGACTTGTTGCAGCAGTTCATGCACGAGGTGATAGGCTTCGCCATCCTTCTCGTCCGCCGAAAACCATCTCTCCAGCGGCGCCTCACGATCGAAGGCACCGGATAAGATTTGGTCGGCGCGAGCTTCTACCGCCTGCCGCGCCATCGGCGTCCGCTTGTAGACGCCGTTCAGCAGGGCGACCCGACGCAACTTCGATGGCTCCGTCGCGGCAAAACCGGCGGCAATCAGGGCGCCCATCGAATGGCCTGCAACATTGACCGCTTCGAGCCCCAGTTCATCGATCAGTCTTGCAAACCAGGCGACGAAATGGGGCATTTCCGGCAAAGCATCGAGCGGTGCGGAAAAACCGTGTCCCGGTAAATCGACCGCAATCACGCGGTGATCTTTCGAGAACCGCGCAATCTGGGGCCCCCAGGCTTCGATACGCATGCCCACCCCATGGATGAGAACAAGTGTCTCGCGCCCCTGCCCCTGGTCAATATAGGCAGCGCCGGAAGGCGTCTTAGACCGATGCAGGGTTTGCAACATCATGGCCAAGCTCCTTCAGGTCCTGATAGCGATCACCGATACGGTGATGCGGACGGCCACCGATCGAGGCACCGAGCGCGACGACGATCTCGTCAGCGGCCGGCGCGTCCGGAATGGCGCACTGGATCGTCAGGTAATGCGAGCGACGGCCTTCATCGTTCTTGTCCATCAGCGGGATCATGATCGGCGCATTGGCGGGGCCGCGGGTATTGCAGAAGGCGAGATAGGATTTTGCGCCGACAGCGGTGCGGTAGTGGTTGCCGAAACGCAGAGTGTGAATGAGCGCCGAGCCATGTTCGATCTCGCCATCCAGACCAACCACTGCAGACTTTCCGTAAGCTTCGACAGCTTCGCCGGAACCGACGGTATCGATGATCATCTTGGTTAACAGTTCGCCGAGTACCGGGGCGACCGCATGGATCTCCGGCTTCAGATCATCCACGAAGCCGCGACCGGTCCAGGGGTTCTTCACGACGGCCAGCGCTGCAATCAGCTTCAGCGGCGCCGCCGCTTCCTTGCCGCCTTCAACGAGAGTCGTCTCGATCTGCAGAAATGTCTTGCGGATCACCGGTACCATGGAATTCCTCCCTGCAATTTCATCTGATCATATGTTGGTATACCATAATACAAAATGTCAAGTACTTGCTGAAATGATTTTTTGAAGTTAGAAGGATGACATGAGTACCAACGACGACACTCTCGCCGCTTTGCGCATCGAAACCCCTCCAATAACGCTGCGCGAGATTGCGCTGCAACGAATGCGGAGGGCCATTATCAGCGGGCTCTTCGAACCCGGTACGCGCTTAGTGGAACGCACGCTTTGCGATCACCTTGGCGTATCGCGTTCGGTCATTCGCGAAGTTATTCGACACATGGAGGCCGAGGGGCTGGTAGAGATGCTCCCCAAGCACGGACCAATTGTTGCACCGCTGGAATGGGATGTAGCCCGCCAGATTTACGACATCAGGGCGGCTCTGGAAGCGACAGCCGTCGCGGATTGTGCTCGTGTTGCGAATGACGAAGTTAAGGCTGAACTCCGTAAGGCTCTGGATGAGCTTGATCAGACGTCTCGCCAGAACTCGCCGCTCAGAATATTGGACGCAACAACCGATTTCTACAGAGTGATCTTTCATACTGGCGGCCATACAATCGCTTGGGAAATAGTCGAGCGATTGAACAGTCGGATTTCCCGCTTGCGGGTAATGACGCTCTCCACAGCCAACCGGACCGTGTCTGGCCCTGCACAAATCCGCGAAATATTTACAGGCATTGAGAACAACAATCCGGAAGCAGCAGCAGCGGCTTGTCGCGCCCATATCGCTGCCGCTACCACTATCGCTGAGGGTATTTTAGCAAATAAATAGACAGTTCGGATTTTCAAACCCCTGCGACGGATCAATCCCTGTCGCGTAATAAATACTCTAATGCAGCAGGTGGCATGCCTTCTGGTACTTCGAACAGGCATATGGGCTGAGTGTCCTGTCACCTCAGGGGTCTCCACCGAATCCGAGGCATCTGCCGCAGACGTTGCCGGGTCATGTGTGAAATCCAGAAACGGCGGGCGGCTGCGGTTTTTGCTGAGAACATCGCCACGCCACCGGGCCGGCCGCATGAGAAGGCAGAGCAACCTGGATCACTTCTTGGGAGTAGGCCAGGAAAGTAGCGTTTCGATCCGCGCCCTGGTCCGGGCAACGCCCTCATCGATGTTACTACGCGGGATCGATGAATAGCCCATGCGAAAGAAGCTGCATGGGCCATTGGCGTCAGGAAAGAAGGGGGAGCCGGATTCGATCAGCACACCGTCCTGCCGAAGCTCGGCCATCAACAAATCAGCGTCAAGCCCTTCCGGTCCCTCCACCCAGAACGAGGTACCGCCGAAAGCCGATGATCCCGCTATGGTGAAGCCCTCGCGCTGGAGCGCCTTGGCCATGATGATGTGACGCTTGTGATACTCATCGCGCATGCGATGCAACGCGGCATCATGGTGGCCGAACGCCAGGAAATATGCCGCCGTACGCTGTAGGTGCCCCGGGGGATGGCGTAACATAAGGGCACGAAGCGCTCGGGCTTCGCGGATGAAGGGTGCTGGGGCTACCAGGTAACCTAGCCGCAGCCCGGGGAAGAGCGACTTGGAGAAGCTGCCGATATACAATACACGGCCTTTGCGGTCGAAGGCTTTCAACGCCGGCGACGGTGGTGCGAGAAAGCTCATTTCGAATTCATAATCATCCTCGATGATGATGAAGTCCTGTTCGTTTGCCGCGTCCAGCAGGCGGGCACGACGCTCGATTGGCATCGTTGCTCCCGTCGGCGAGTGATGGCTGGGGGTAACGAAGACGGCGTCCACGTCCGCTGGGATATTTATCGGCGGCAGCCCCTCTTTGTCGACACCTATCGCCGTCACCCGTGCCCCGCTCAGCAAAAGCGATGCGCTCATATCAGGGTGACAAGGGCTTTCACACACGGCGTGTGTCCCTTGCCTCAGCAAAAGCCTGGTGACGATCCAGAGCGCATTCTGCGCTCCCACGGTGACGAGGATCTCGTCGGTATTGGCCCGGATGCCGCGACTGGGTAGGGTGCGCGAGCATATATAGTTGACGAGCTGCACATCGTCGGCGGCAGCAAAGTCGCCTGCCATCAGCTCGAAATCTTCGCGGGCAAGTGCTCGCCTGGCACAATCGCGCCAGGCATTGAGGTCGAACAAGGACGGGTCCATTTGGCCATACAGAAACGGATAGGGATAGCGCCGCCAGTCCAACGGCTTGCTCATCTGCTTGGCGACGACAAAGCTCGTCCTGATCTTGGCCGGCCAGTCAATGGCGTTGTTCACAGCCGGCATCGCCTCCGTCGCCAGCAGTCCGATCGGTGGATTGTTTGAAATGCGATAAGCGCTGCGACGAGCCGTCTCGACATAGCCCTGCGATGCGAGCTCCTGATAGGCAAGCGTTACCGTGATGCGCGAGATGTTGAGATAGTCCGCAAGCTTGCGTGTCGACGGCAGTTGCGCGCCCGGCTGGATGCGGCCGGCGAGTACAGCGGACACAATCGTCTCACGGATTTGTACCTGCAAGCCCACCCGGCTGGCGGGGTCAAGGAAAAAAATCGTTTTGGAAACTGCTGAATGCGCCATGGCCGCCCGGACGTTAAACTGGAGTCATTCAACTTCCAATCTGGATATAAGGCAATTGGTATCTCTCATTTAAGTCTATCAACCAGAACCAAGACCGGCACCAAAGCCAGCAGGTTTCCGGACCAACCGGAAGCAATAAAAACAAAGAGGGTAACAATGACCGAATTCAAACATTTCAAGCATTTTGCCGGCGCCGTACTGTTAACGGCCGGTATATGCGCAACCAGTTTCGCGCATGCCGAGACGACCGTGGTCGTCGGCTATCAGCAGATCGTCGGACCGTTCGTCACGGCGATTGCCGACGGTCGTTTCAATGCGGCAGCGAAGGAAGCCGGCTACACCATTGACTGGCGTCAGTTCAGCTCGGGCGGCGATATCTCGACCGCACTTGCCTCCGGCAATGTGCCGATCGGCGTCATTGGTTCGACAGGTACCGCCGCCGCTGCTACCCGTGGTGTCGACCTTGAACTGTTCTGGATCCTCGACAATATCGGCAAATCGGAAGCGCTTGTTGTGCGCAACGGCTCCGGCATCGAGAAGCCGCAGGATCTGAAGGGTAAAAATGTTGGCGTTCCCTTCGTTTCGACCTCGCACTTCCATCTGCTGGTCGGCCTCGAACAGGTGTGGAAGGTCGATCCGCGCGAGGTTAACATCCTCAACATGAAGCCACCGCAGATCATTGCCGCCTGGCAGCGCGGCGACATCGATGCCGCCTATGTTTGGCCGCCGGCGCTGACAGAACTGCTCAAGAACGGCAAGACCATAGCCGACTCCGAGGCTATTGGAGCCGCTTCAGTGCCGACCTTCGACGGTCTTGTCGCGGACAAGAAATGGGCTGCCGACAACCCGAAGTTCATGGCTGCCTTCACCAAGGTGCTGGCCCAGTCCTACACGGATTACAACAGAAACAAGGCAAGCTGGACTGCGGACTCGCCACAGGTCCGGGGTATCGTCAAGCTGATCGGCGGCGACGGTGCCGGTGCTGTCGAGGCGCTCAACCTCCTGTCGTTTCCCAACGCTGACGAGCAGGCCTCCGAAACTTGGTTGGGCGGTGGCGCCACCAAGGCACTGAACGAAAGCGCCAGGTTCCTCGTCGCGCAGAAGCAGATCGACAGGGCGCTAGACGACTACAGGCCTTTCGTCAACAGCAACTATGCCAAGGAGGCATCCAAGTAATCGAGATGCGTTGCCGGCTCGTCCGCGAGCCGGTGGCTGCCTTCCCTCCTCTGAAATCAGCGAAAGGCACGGCACGATGAAAACCTTCAATGTCAGCAATGTCAGCCTGACCTACCCAGGCCTCTATACCGATCAGGCGATCATTGCGCTCAAGGGCGTGAACCTGGAGATCAAGAGCGGCGATTTCGTCGTCGCGCTCGGCGCTTCAGGCTGCGGCAAGACCACACTGCTCAATCTCATGGCCGGTTTCATGGCGCCTACCGATGGCGACATTACGCTCGGCGGACAACAGGTTATCGGTCCCAGCGCTGACCGTGGTGTCGTGTTCCAGAAACACGCTCTGCTGCCTTGGCTCAACGTCATTGACAACACAGAATTCGGTCTCAAGCTGCAGGGTGTCAACAGGCAGACGCGCCGCGAGATCGCCACGAAGAACCTGGCGCTGGTTGGCCTGCAGGAGTTCCACCGGCACATGATCTACCATCTGTCAGGTGGCATGCAGCAACGTGTCGGCATTGCCCGGGCGCTTACCTGCGATCCGGCCATGCTCCTGATGGACGAGCCGATGGCGGCACTCGATGCATTGACCCGCGAGACCATTCAGGAGCTTCTGCTCAAGGTCTGGCAGCTCACCAGCAAGATGTTCTTCTTCATCACCCACAGCGTGGAGGAGGCATTGTTCCTCGGCTCCCGGCTGATTGTCATGTCACCGCGGCCCGGCCGCATCACCCACACCTACGAACTCGATTTCAATCGACGTTTCCTTGAGGAGGGCAACGCCCGTGCAATCAAATCCAGTCGTGATTTCATCGACATGCGCGAACAAATCCTCAGCATCATCTACGGCGACGAGCGCCAGTCCGACAACCCGGAGCTCCTCCATGTTTGATCTGGTATCGAAGGCCAAACCCGTCCGCCCCGGTAAGATCTATGGCGCGCCCGGCGACGGCATGAGCAGTCACATCAGCCTGATCACCGCACTCCTTATCTTCGCATTGTGGCTCCTCGTCACCGAAATGGGCTGGGTCAAACCGCTGTTCTTGCCGTCGCCGCTCGCCGTCTGGGACAAGTTCATGGTGGCCATGACTGAAGGCGTCTCCAATTCGACCCTGACCCAGCACACCCTGGCAAGCCTGGGCCGGGTGCTCGGTGCCTTCCTGCTGGCCCTGGTTAGCGCGGTGCCGGTCGGCATTCTGATGGGCGTCAACCGCATCATGCGCGGCCTGTTCGATCCGATCATCGAGTTCTACCGGCCCTTGCCGCCGCTTGCCTATCTGCCGTTGATTATCATTTGGCTGGGAATTGGCGAGTTCCCAAAGGTCTTCCTCATTTATCTCGCTATCTTTGCGCCGATGGCAATCGCCGCGCGCGCTGGCGTGCGCTCGGTGTCGACGGAGCAAATCCATGCCGCCTATGCAATGGGTGCGACCCGTACCCAGGTCATCAGCCAAGTAATCCTCAAGGCCGCCATGCCTGAAATCTTCACCGGCATGCGCATCGGCATTGGCGTCGGATGGACGACACTCGTCGCCGCTGAGATGGTGGCGGCCCATAGGGGGCTTGGCTTCATGGTGCTCAACGCCGCCGAATATCTCGCCAGCGATACCGTGATCATGGGTATCATAGTCATCGGCATCTTTGCCTTCGCCTTCGATCTGCTGCTGCGTTACCTCGAGAAGATCCTGATCCCGTGGAAGGGCAAGGTCTGATGACAACAGCCAATCACCAACTGCCGCCGCCGCCATAGGCGGCTTGGTAACCGCATCCCATGACCGTTCAACCGGCCGGCTTGCCCGGCAACGGCGGAGCCATGTCCGGCCTCGCCCCCGAAATATGAGGACCATGCCATGGCGTTAACCGCCGACGATTTAGCCAGACTGTTCGACGCCTTCAACCGGCACGATATTGACGCCGTGATGTGTTACTTCGCCAAGAACTGCATCTTCAATGCGGTTGGTGGTCCCGAGGTCCATGGCGTCCGCTTCGAGGGCACCGAGGCCATCGCCAATGCTTTCAGCAGCGTATGGAAGACCATGCCCGACGCGCACTGGGCCCATTATGATCATTTCGTCCAAGGCGACCGTGCCGTTTCCGAATGGACGTTTACAGGCACCAATGCCGATGGCAGCCGAATTGAAGCGGAGGGTTGCGACCTGTTCACGCTCAGCAGCGGCAAGATCGTGCGCAAACAGGCCTTTCGCAAAAGCCGTCCGCTCATTGCGGCAGGTGCATGAGCGGCTTCGGGAGGACCACACAATGGAACAGAAACTTATCCGGCCGGCGGCAAAGCGCAAGCCGTTCGATCCCGTCTATGATCCGGTGCATGCCTGCAGCCCCGGTGACGGCAAGGATTACGCGCCGACCTATTGGATCGCCACCGCCGGACCCGAACCCGAAGACGACGGACCGGTGCTACACGACATCGATGTCGATATAGCCATTGTCGGGTCCGGCTATACTGGCCTTTCCTGTGCGATCCATCTGGCACGCGAGCATGGCGTCCGGGCGACGGTACTCGAGGCCAATGGCGTCGCCTGGGGTTGCTCGACCCGCAATGGCGGTCAGGCGCAGATTTCCGCCGGCCGTCTCAAGCGTTCGCAATGGATTGAACGGTGGGGCGTCGATGTCGCCAGAAAACTGCACAGCGAAATCGCCGAAGCATTCGACCTGTTCCGCAGTCTGATCCGCGAGCCGGAGATCGATTGCGACCCGCAGGACGGTGGCCACCTCTACATCGCCCATCGTACTAAGGTGCTGCCGGCTCTGGAAAAGGAAACGCGCCTGCTCAATGCAGTTTTTGGCTACCCCGCGCGTATGATGGGTCGCGACGAGGTGCACAGCGATTTCGTCCGTGACGCTGAAGCGGAAGGTGCAATGTACGAGCCTGACGGTATGGGCATTCATGCAGCCAAGCTTGCCTTCGGCTATCTCAAGCTTGCCCGCAAACTGGGTGTGAAGGTGTACACCTCGAGCCCCGTGCTCGGCAGCGAGCTTAAAGGCGGCGTCCACCACTTGCGCACGCCGGGCGGCGTCGTCAGGGCGCGCGCGATCTGTATCGCCACGGCCGGCTATACCTCGTCCGGCATGCATAAATCGACCCGTCACCGGCTGATGCCAATCCTGTCCAACTCGATTGTCACCCGCCCGCTGACGCCAGGTGAACGGGAAGCGCTCAATTTCAGGGCGCTGGTTCCGCTCACCGATACCCGCACGCTGCGCCATTACTACCGCATGCTGCCTGATGGCCGCGTGCAAATCGGCAGCCGCAGCGCCATCACGGGGCGCGACGCGGTCAACCCCAGGCATTTCGACCGGCTGGTTGAGGGACTGCACCGCAAATTTCCAATCCTGCGCGGAATCGAGGTCGATTACTCCTGGTGGGGTTGGGTCGATGTCAGCCATGACATGATGCCACGCATCTTTCAGCCCGACCCGAAGCAGCAGCTGTTCTATGCCATGGGTTATGGTGGCAACGGCGTCATGTATTCGGCCCAGGCCGGTCGCCGTATGGCTCAGATGGCGGTCGGCAAGGGTGGTACGCTCGACCTGCCTATCTTCACCTCGCCTCTGCCCAGCCACGGCATGCTGACGCCGTTCCGGCGCCTCGGCCAGTGGGGAATGTACCGCTGGTATTACCTCAAAGACGAAATCCTCTAGCCCTTCGAGGCCGTATCCGCTCTATTGAAAGGAATTAGAAAATGAAAATGACCACCGAAGAAGCATTCATCAAAGTCCTGCAGATGCACGGCATCGAGCACGCCTTCGGCATCATTGGTTCGGCGATGATGCCAGTGTCGGACCTGTTTCCCAAGGCCGGTATCAAGTTCTGGGACTGCGCCCATGAAACCAACGCCGGCATGATGGCCGATGGATTCAGCCGTGCCACCGGTACAATGTCCATGGCTATTGGGCAGAATGGCCCAGGTGTTACCGGCTTCATCACCGCTATGAAGACCGCCTACTGGAATCATACCCCGCTGCTCATGGTCACACCACAGGCAGCAAACAAGACCATCGGTCAGGGCGGCTTTCAGGAAGTCGACCAGATGGCAATGTTCGAGGAGATGGTCTGCTATCAGGAGGAAGTGCGCGATCCCTCTCGTATTCCCGAGGTACTGAACCGTGTCATCGAGAAAGCCTGGCGCGGCTGCGCTCCGGCGCAAATCAACATTCCGCGTGACTTCTGGACGCATGTCATCGATGTCGATCTGCCGTCCCTCGTCCGTTTCGAGCGGCCGGCCGGCGGGCCTCAGGCCATCACCGAGGCGGCGCGGTTGCTTTCTGAAGCGAAGTTTCCTGTCATCCTCAACGGTGCAGGTGTGGTCATCAGCAATGCGATTCAGGAATCGATGGCACTCGCCGAGCGACTGGATGCACCGGTCTGCTGCGGTTATCAGCACAACGATGCCTTTCCCGGCAGCCATCGCCTGGCTGTCGGTCCGCTGGGCTACAATGGTTCCAAGGCGGCGATGGAGC
Organism: Phyllobacterium sp. 22229; assembly: GCF_052056495.1. Classification (NCBI taxonomy): domain Bacteria; kingdom Pseudomonadati; phylum Pseudomonadota; class Alphaproteobacteria; order Hyphomicrobiales; family Phyllobacteriaceae; genus Phyllobacterium; species Phyllobacterium sp. 22229. Next base: position 32,487 of record NZ_JBQEPA010000031.1, on the reverse strand, counting down.
TCATCGCAAAGGCTGACGTTGTGCTGGCGTTGGGTACACGCCTCAACCCGTTTTCCACGCTGCCGGGCTATGGCATTGACTACTGGCCCAGGAATGCCGCCATCATTCAGGTCGACATCAACGCCGATCGCATCGGCCTGACCAAAAGGGTTGCCGTCGGTATCTGCGGCGACGCCAGACAGGTTGCCCGCCAGATACTGGAACAACTGACGCCATCGGCAGGCAATGCGGGGCGCGAGCAACGCAAGGCAGCGATCCACCAGATCCATTCCGCCTGGCTTCAGCAATTGTCGTCAATGGATCATGAGGAGGACGACGACGGCACCGAGTGGAACGCGACAGCCCGGCAGCGGGAGGCCGACCGCATGTCGCCGCGACAGGCTTGGCGTGCGATCCAGGCTGCCCTGCCCAAGGAAGCGATCATCTCCACTGACATCGGCAACAACTGCGCTATCGGCAACGCCTATCCAAGCTTCGAACAAGGCCGGAAATATCTCGCACCGGGTATGTTCGGCCCTTGCGGTTACGGCTTTCCATCAATCGTTGGTGCCAAGATCGGCTGCCCCGACGTACCGGTTGTAGGCTTTGCCGGCGACGGCGCTTTCGGTATCTCAATGAACGAAATGGGGGCGATTGGCCGCGAAGGTTGGCCGGCGATTACCATGGTGATTTTCCGCAATTACCAGTGGGGCGCGGAAAAGCGCAATACGACGCTGTGGTATGCCAACAACTTCGTTGGCACCGAGCTCAATCCAAACCTCAGTTACGCCAAGGTTGCAGAGGGTTGCGGATTGAACGGCGTCGTCGTTGACACCACGGTCAAGCTTACCGAGGCATTGCTAAAAGCCATCGATGATCAGGCGAAGGGCACCACCACTTTCATTGAAGTCATCCTCAACCAGGAATTGGGCGAGCCCTTCCGCCGTGATGCGATGAAGAAACCCGTGCCGCTAGCCGGCATTGATCCTGCCGATATGCGGCCGCAACAGCGCGCCTAATCTTGCTCCATTACTGCCGGTCCGCCCTGCCGGGGCGGCAGAAATCCCAAGCTTAGCAATACGGAAATCAACGGATGAATACCGCTTCCGCAATCCAACGCTTCCATGGCTTGTCTTCGATGACACAGACCTATTGGCCCGGCCTGGCCGTCACCGGTGCGGTGGCGATTGCGGCCCAATTCCTCTCCGATCACTATGGCGCGCCGGCGATGCTGATGGCACTCTTGCTCGGCATCGCCTTCAACTTCCTGTCTGAGGAGGGCCGTTGCGTTGCCGGCATCAACTTCAGTGCAAAAAAGGTGTTGCGGATTGGCGTCGCCCTGCTTGGTATGCGCATCAGTATCGATCTGCTTGTCGGGCTGGGCGGCGGTACAATCCTGCTCTTGGTCTTAGCCATTGCCGCAACGATCCTGTTCGGCCTTGCCGCCGCAAAGCTGCTTGGCCGCGGCTGGCGCCTTGCATTGATTACCAGCGGCTCGGTTGCCATCTGCGGAGCATCGGCCGCCATGGCAATCGCGGCCGTACTGCCCAAGAACGAATTCTCCGAGCGCAACCTCATCTTCACCGTCCTTTCGGTAACGGTACTCTCGACGCTCGCCATGATTGGTTATCCGATGATCGCAGACGCCATCGGCCTTGATGCGCGGGCTACCGGAATCTTTTTTGGCGGCACCATTCACGACGTTGCGCAGGTGGTCGGTGCGGGATTTTCCGTGTCCCCCGAGGCGGGTGAGACGGCGACGCTGGTCAAGCTCATCCGTGTCACCATGCTGGCGCCGGTGGTGTTGGTCTTTTCGCTCGCAACGCGAAACGTCGCGTCAGTTGGTGAGACCGGCAAGCGGCCGCCGCTGCTGCCGGGCTTCGTCATAGCTTTCCTGATCCTCGCCGCCGTCAACTCCTTTGGTCTTGTTCCCGGACTGGTGTCGAAAATTGGCATGGAGACGTCCCGCTGGGCATTGCTCGCCGGCATCGTTGCCGTCGGCATGAAGACTTCGTTGCGCCGGGTACTCGATGTCGGCGGCGACGCGGTCGCCCTCATCGTCGTCGAGACAATCTTCATCGGTCTCTTCATTCTTACCGGCATCTATTATCTGGGACACGCCTGATGAAACCGCTTGAGCGTATCCTGCTTGCCGCCAAAACAGCGCCTCGCCACATCGTGCTCTCCGAGGGAGAGGATCCGCGTGTCATCGAGGCGGCCCTACGCTCGGTTCGCGAAAACGTTGCCGAGGTAACGCTTGTTGGCCGACGCGCAATCATCAAGCAGACACTCACCGCCATGGGAGCACCGGACGAAACGGTTCGCATCGAGGATCCCCGGACATCGGCGCTCTCATCACGTCTTGCTGCAGCCTATCATCAATTACGCAGGACCAAGGGTGTTGACGCAACTGCGGCGGCTGCGGCTGTGCGATTACCGCTCGTCTTTGCTGCGATGATGGTGCGCACCGGCGAAGCCGACGGCACGGTGGGCGGCGCTGTTGCCACTACTGCCGATACGGTACGGGCCGCATTGCAGTGTATCGGGCGCGCTCCAGGTATAGGGCTCGTCTCCAGCTTCTTCCTGATGATGCTGTGCCAACCGCATCATGTGAAGAAGGGCGCTTTCGTCTTTGCCGACTGCGGCTTGGTGGTCGACCCCGATGCAGCAGCTCTCGCCGATATTGCCCGAATGTCTGCTTATTCCTACGAAGCACTCGCGGGTTGTGCGGCGAAAGTGGCGATGCTGTCGTTCTCCACCAATGGGAGTGCCGCCCACGAACGTGTGTCGAAGGTGATCGAGGCGACCCGCCTGGCACACGCCGCCGACCCCGATCTCGTCATCGATGGGGAGTTACAATTTGACACAGCCTTCGTCGAGGCCGTGAGTGTTGCCAAAGCGCCGAACTCGGCACTGCATGGCGAAGCCAATGTCTTCGTTTTCCCCAATCTCGACGCCGCCAATATCGGCTACAAGATTGCTCAGCGCATCGGCGGAGCGGAAGCCATCGGACCTATCCTGCAGGGCTTGGCCAAACCGGCAAACGACTTGTCCCGCGGCTGCACTGCAGAGGATATCTTCCATATGATCGCCGTGACGGTGGTTCAAGCGGGCCAAGCATCGGTATAAAATTGTGCGGTCCGCGCCTGCAAATGGATAAAACAACAATGCAAGTCGTAATGAGCAGTTGCACAGGGCGATCTAGCGCTGCCGCCCAGTAGCTCGTCATTCCTATAAGTTGGCATCGCAGGTTCGAATCCCTCCTGCGCTACCAAATTGGCTTTGGCTCAATTTGCGGCGGGAACCGGGCAGTCCAGATCACCCTCAGGGCACTTCAAATAACCCTGTAGATCTTTAATTCGGGTCTGGGTCATTCCGTCGAGACAACTACTGGAGATGAACGGATATACAGAGCCGCCGACCACGCCAGAACTGGAAAACTTACATTCAGCATCGCGGAATGATATCCACGCTTTCTGTGTCGCAACCAGCAGTTTCGTTTTGCCGGCGTCATCCTTAACGCGTGTCTGGATTTGCTTATACAACTTGTTCAACTTGGCATCGGATATTTGATAGGCCTTTCCAGCACATATGTTCATATCCGATTGCGTGGTGAGGTCGGCACAATTTTGATCCGCAAATGCGAAAGTAGATGTTGCCAATACAAGCGCGGCAGACAGCAATAAGACTTTCATCGAACATCCTTTCCGACAGCCACAGCGTTGAAGCTAATCTTACAACTTGTACGTGTTATGTGAACGGTGACAACCTCTATTTGTAGCTTCTTGGTAAATTGAGCGGTGCCCGGATCGATGATGTTACGCGGGATACTCAATACAATACCAAGCAAAGCCCATGGAACACTAAGGCTGAAACATTCGGATGGCTTGGTCTTTTATCAAGGACGGACGGGGAAAACCTTAGCATGGTTGGACGCCCTGGCAGGGATCGCGCAAGCGGTTAAATCGGTATAGCCGACAGTCGAAAGACTGTATTCCTGAGAACTGGAGGCAGCGCACGGGGTGCCGCGCCGCCCTGATTATCCCCCGCACATCCTAGTGCGCTTGCGGTGGCACCGAGGTCAAGCTGGTGAGACGATGGCCAGAATGACGGCTATAGCTATCAGCAGCGGTCCCATCCATTTAAATTGGGCTACTAGCCTTACGAGCCATGTAATTTGGTTGCCTTGATTTGAAGTTTGAAAGGGTAGGTAACCGTAGCCGACAGCGGTCATCCACAGTCCGGCGCAGAACATAATGAATTCGTCAATGTAGTTTGCGATCATGACGTTTTTCTCAACCTTGTAGCTCGATAAGCTAGTCCGACAGCATCCCTATCAGGAAAGCAATAGAGAGAACGCTCGTCGCGAGTTTGGGATCAGTTTCACGGTTTCCCGTCCTGGGTCCCTATTCACAAAGTTCTGACAAAAACGACAACACCGCAAGTTCCGGCCGCCAGCTCGAATCTGGCTCCTGCGACCATTACCTTCAACAATTCGGGAACGATCAACCGTTCCACGAGTTGGGTTAGTACTCAACCAAAAGGGAGTATCATTGTGAAGACACTCGCAGAACTGTTCGAACATACACTCAAGGATGTCTATTACGCTGAGAATGCCATCGTGAAGGCGTTGCCGAAGGTGTCGGCCACGGTGAAAAGCGCCGATCTCAAAAAAGCGCTGGATCATCACCTCGAGGAAACCAAAGGTCAGATAGCAATCCTGGACAAGGTGTTCAAAACCATAGGGGTGAAGCCTGCAGGCGAAAAGTGCGATGCAACGGAAGGGCTCATCAAAGAGACAGACGGCATCGTGTCAGAAGCATCCGGTGTTGCGCTTGAAGCGGGTGCGCTGGCGGCTTGCCAGGCGGTAGAGCACTATGAAATCGCCCGCTACGGCTCGCTGCGTGAATGGGCAAAGGTGCTCGGCAATGAGGAGGCTCATGTTCTTCTCAGTGAAATCCTCGATCAGGAAAAGGCAGCAAACAACAAGCTGACCAATCTGGCGGTTACTTCGATCAACAGATAACACATTGATATCAGAGAGAAATCAGCGAGCGCATTCTCGCTGATTTTGCTCCGCTCCTATTCTTCATCCTCACGGAGGCAGTGATCCAGCGGAGCCTTGAGTTCCCAGATGCGTTGTCCATCCTCACGTGTGAACACCGAAGTTCCATCGAGTGCAGATGGCGCTACCCGAAACAGGACAACGCTGCCGAACCCGGTCCTCTGCTTTTTGTCATCGGTCGGATCACTAGGCGCGTTGTCTGTTTCGCTCCATGTGAGCAACAGATATTTCTGGTCTTCTCGAAGAATCCTCCAAGTAACGGCAATCGTACCCTCGGACGTGGCGAACTCGCCGTATTTGATTGAGTGATGCCCCCTCGCCGTGTTCTGTCCGATGCCGTTGCAGTTGCCGAGAAACATAGGATTGGCAAACGAGCATTGAACAATTTTGATTGTTTTCACTATGCTTACCGATGGCCGAACGAAGCAGTTCGTTCCGCTATTCCAGATACGGCGCGAGTACATCTTCGATCCATTTCATGAATGTGCGGACCCGGCGCGATAGATTGCTCCGATGTGCCACGACCAAGGATACGGCGAGCGCCCGGCGACGAAAATCGGGTATGATCTCCACAAGCGTTCCACTCTCTAAATATCGGTCAATCCCCAAGAGCGGCGCCTGAATCAGGCCAAGACCGGCGAGGGCAGCCGCTTCGTAGGTCTGCGCGCTGTTGACATGTAGCGCACCTGGCAACTGAAGCGTCGCATAGCTGTCGCCGTCCGGATATTCCCATCCATAGGGTTTTGCGCCCAGTACCGTCGAAAAGTGAATTGTCCGATGTTCCTGACTCTGGAGATCTTCTAGTGATCGCGGGATGCCATAACGCGCCAGATAAGCGGGACTAGCAGCGTTGACCATGCGCAACAGGCCCAGTGGGCGGGCAATCAGCGTCTCGTCCCTGATGGGTCCAAGGCGCAATACACAGTCGAACCCTTCTTGAACCAGATCGACTTGCCGATCCGTGCTCGACATCTCCAGCTCCAACTCGGGATGAGCCGCCATGAAATCAGGCAAGGCCGGCACGATCGTTGTGCGCGCCACCTCAGTCGGCAGATCGACGCGCAGACGCCCGCGAAGTGCCACGCGATCGCTTGCGAACATCGAGTGAAGATCGTCAACTTCAGCAAGCAGATCACGGGCACGGGCATGAAATGCGCGCCCGTCCTCCGTCAACTGCACGCTGCGCGTGGTCCGGTGAAGCAGCCTGACACCGACTTCTTCTTCCAGCTTCCGGACCGCTGTTGAGGCTCTCCCCTTTTGGATGCCCAAGCTATCGGCTGCGCGGGTGAAGCTCCCCATGTCCGCCACCGTTATGAAAATGAGAATGGGTTCGAGATTCTGCATTTTTTGTGCCCGATATTGTTCTATTTAAGGAGAACAGTGAGTTCTATTCTTCAGCATTTATCACACCCAAGAGACACAGTAACCTTTGAATATGGGATCCGCCCATTGAAGAATGACAAATGACCGAAACCATGGATCTACATCAGATGCCTAAAGCTATTACCGCGCAGCGCGCCCTGCAGGCCGGCCGTATAATGAGCGCGATTGTCGTTATCGCTCTGGCGGCAGACGGCGCTATTCAGCTTTTCGCACCTGCACAGATCGCGAACATGTTGCAGGAAACCGGGTTCCCGATGGACCTGACCCGTCTCGTGGGTCCGATCATACTCGCCTGCACCATCCTTTACGCCATCCCGGCCACCGCCGTCCTCGGCGCAATTCTGGCGACGGGCTTTCTGGGAGGCGCCATCTGCGCCCATGTCCGCATCGGTGAGTTGGGGTCGCCGCCGGAAATCATTTCCCTGCTTTTGGGCGCGATGATGTGGGGCGGCCTCTATCTGCGCGATCCCCGCGTCCGGGCCATTTTGCCGCTCATCCATTGAACCAACAGGGCATTGTTCCGCCCCTAAAAATCAGGAGAAAACGCATGTTTTTAGTAATGGGAATTACCGGAAAAGTCGGTGGTGCAACGGCACAACATCTGTCGGCACAAGGCAAGAAAGTACGCGCGCTGGTCCGCAATCGCGAGAAGGCGGCAAGTTGGGCGAACCGGGGCGTGGAACTGGTTGACGGCGATTGGAATGATTCAGCAGCGATCGAGCAGGCGCTCAAAGGGGTCGATGGCGCGTTTGTCATGTTGCCGGCCGTCTGGACACCTTCGCCCGATTACAAAGAAGCCAAAGGCGTGATTGCGAACTATGTCGAAGCCCTCACCAAGGCAACGCCACCGCGGGTGGTTGCGCTTTCGTCGATGGGTGCGGACAGAACCAGCGGGCTCGGAATGATCACGGCGCTGTCGCTTCTGGAGCAAGGTTTTCGGGGCCTGATATCGCCAATCACATTTGTGCGCGCAGGCGGATTCTTCGAAAACTTCCTCTACGGCTTGCAGGTAGCCCAGGGTGGAACCCTACCAGTCTACTACAATCCGACAAACCGGAAATCGACCATGGTTGCGACGAATGACATCGGCGTGGAGGTCGCAACTCTTTTGACCGGGCCAGCATGGTCAGGGCAGCGCTTTGTCGAACTTGGTTCGATGGTCAGCGCCGATGAAGTCGCGAAGCAATTGGGTGAAGTCCTCAATCTCAATGTGAAGGCCTTTGCGGTCCCGCGTGCAGGGTGGGCGGAAGCGTTCGAGCAGTTCGGCATCCCGAAGGGCCGCACCGGACCCGCCGAAGAAATGTATGAGGCCGTGAATGCCGGATGGATGGACCTCGGCGTCGAGGGTACGGAGCACGCAGCGGGTACGACGTCCGCACGCGATGTCTTCGCGGCCGCATGGAACGCCGCCAAAGCGTGAGCCCGGAACGGGCCAGGCACGAGGCGAAGACTACCCGCTTCTGTGTCGGATGCCGGGCAGCATCGCGCGTAGCAAGCGTATTCGTCGGATGCAGATTGATATGGCCGTATCGATCTGGCCCCAAGTTTGGGTCGCTCAGATAATATCGGAAGTCGATAGAAAATGATTGATTGTTCGTGCTGCGAAAGGCTCATAAGTCTATCGCACCGGATAGCCCCTGAATCGCCAGGTTTGCAATTTTCTTAAATAAAAAACGAGACCGCGTCAGCCTCACAATGCTGCTGCAATGTCTGTTCCGGATTCTAGCCTCCCGCCCCACCGCAAGAGCGTACAACCACGTCACCGGGAGTAAGAAGATGAATATAAATTCGAAGAGCTCGGCGGAGCTTTGGCGTCGAAACGGCGACCTCTCGCCGAAAAACTCGCGCTAGTACCCTGAACAAAAAGGCAAGAATGACATGAAAACGATACTCGCTGCCGTAGTAGTCCTGACGGCCTTCACCGCATTCCCAGCCCTCGCACAGGAAAAACCCGCCGACAAAGAAAAAGTCGACAAGACCTTCGACAGAATAGACACAAACAAAGACGGTTCTATCGATCGTGCCGAGATGAGCGTGTATCTTCTTGCCGTGGTCGACAAGCAACGCTCCGATTTCGAGTTGGGCTTTCTGGAAATGGACGTGAACAAAGACGGCAAGATCGACAGAGAAGAGGCGAAAGCCAACGCCGTCCTATTGTCTTACTTCGATCCGCTCGATTCAGACAAGGACGGTTTCCTTTCCAAGGCAGAACTGGACGCGGCGATGGATGCTGCGGCGAAGATACAGAACTGAGGGCGCTGCCACCTTGTTCGGAGGACGGACGCATTAAGGGTCCGATACTAACAGTTTCAGACAATCCAATCGACGGCGTTCCACTGAGCCACAGGTTGCAGTCTGTGCTCACGAACTTGGATAGCCAATGGCTTTCATGGCCTCGAACGAAGAGTTTGCCAAGCTTTAGAGCTCAAATTCTGGGGCAATATTGCAGCATGTAAATGCTTAAGCTTTGCCCTCAGCCAAAATGGAGATTTCATTGATTACAACATTTTTTCGCTCAATCGGTTTTGCCGTCGCGGGTAACCTGATTATCACCGTGACGCCTGCGGGTGCAATCGAACGCGCTCCGTTGGGGAGTTTTCAACGTGTCCAATGGGACGGTGATCGGGGAGATTGCCGTGACTATGATGGTTGGGATCGCGAGCGCTGCTTTAGAGACGTAGACAGGTATGACGATCGTCGGCGTGAAGAGAGATGGCGTGAAAAACAGCGCAAAAAGAAAGAAGCTGATGCCGCGATCGCCGCTGGTGTCATTGGTCTTGCGATTGGAGCCATAGCAATAGGGGCAGCCAGCGAGGCCGAAAAAAACCGCCGTGAACATTGTACATTTATCGGTCGCGATGGCCAACGTTACCGCTGCAGATGAATTAGCGTCCTCACTATGAGATCACGTTATGTGTGACTTACTGGAGGAGTTACCGACTCAATGCTATGTAGTGCTTCTTGGGAGTATCCCGCCCGATTTTCTTGGCCATAAGCCATTGAATTTGTTGCCATACGATTTTGTCTTAGTGAGTAGAAGGCAGTATCACCCGTTAAGTCGACAACGCCGTTCAACGTGTTGTCTACATATGTGTTTCACTGACTTCTCATCATCTCTGGGCAGCAATCCCCCACTGAACATCATGTACTAGGAGAACGAAGGTAGGCGCAATAATGATCGCCTATCTCCTCTTAGCAAATCAAGCCAGTACACGTGTCAGATCAACATTTGCGTAAAGATTAGAGACCGGATCTGGATTTCGGAGAGATAACCTAATGGAACATCGAAGCTATCGGAATAGCAATCGCGAGATCGATACATCGGCTGCATCAGCGATTGGCAAATTCGATTCCAACACAGAACTAACTGGGCTAATTATCCCGCTGACATCACCCCAACGTGAAATCTGGTTTGATCAGATAGTTCACAACGATGTGCCGCTCTACAATTACGGGGGGTATGTCCAGATTCTCGGTACTGTTGATCCAGAGCGGTTCGAGCGTGCAGTCAATCTTTTGGTACAGAAACACGATTGTATGCGAACGATCTTGGTCGAGGGCGTGGGTGAGGATGGCTTGCCAGGACAGATTTTCGTTGATGCTCTCGAAGTCGAAGTCCCTTTCCAAGATTTCTCTAATTATGAGCACCCGCATGTTGCAGCTCTCGAATGGATGCAGCAGCAAATGGATAGGCCTTTTGCGCTTTACAGCGAAAAACTGTTTCGCTATGAGCTACTTAAGATTGGCCCCAACTGCTTTTATTATCTGTGTGTATTTCACCACATAATCATCGATGGCTGGGGTATTGCTTCGCTGCTCAATCCTTCACTAGGTTCCATCTATACCGCGCTTGAATCTGGTGACAGGCCAGATTTGACAGCTCCTTTATATCTGGATTTCATTCAGAATGAGCACACGTACACTAAGGGAGCTGCTTTCCAGCGTCAGCGGGCCTATTGGACCGAAAAATATCAAACTCTTCCCAACCCGCTATTCCCGCCTATGTATCGTCATCGCCTTACTCATGCATGCACCATAAACGGATGCCAGCAGCTGTATTTAAACAGAAGTCTTTATGATCGTTTCGCAACCTTTGCAAAGGAGAACGGCGTCAGCACATTTCAAGCAATATTAGGTGTGTTGTACGTCTATTTGGCGCGCACCTGTCAACAGGACGATATTGCAATTGGCGTGCCGGTGCTGAATCGTTCTACAGCTGCATTTAAGGCGACGGCCGGAATGTTTGTTGGTGTTAGTCCGGTACGTATTTCAAGCAACACAAATCAAAGCTTTGTGGAATTGCTACAAGAAATTAATGGAGTTATCAGACGAGATTATCGCCATCAACGGTTTCCCATCAGCGAGGTCACCCGTGCAACGAGGCCCCTCGCCGATCATCGAAATCTCTTTGACGTCCAGATTTCTAGCGGGCCGCCTCAAGTCCAATCCAGGTTCGGGTCGGCCGTTGCTCGAGATTTCATGCTGCACAACAGTTATTCCCAACTTCCCTTGAGTCTTTGGGTCAGGGAACCTTGTGACGATAGCGATGTCCTAATCGAATTTGTTTACAACAAGGCCTATTTCGATGATGCTGAAATGCATGCCTTGCGGGATAGATTGGCTGTTATATTTCAGTACGTGTTGAATAACGCTTCCTTTCCGATCAAGTCTATTCCCATTCTTCCGGATGCAGAACGTACTTTGCTGCTCGAAACCTTTAACAGGACGGGTGAGGCATATCCTCAGGATCGCTGCATACATGAACTATTCGAAGAACAGGCAGCAGTTCGGCCGAATGCAATTGCCCTCGTTCATCAGGGCGAGACACTGACCTATGAAGAGCTCAATGGACGCGCCAACCGGTTGGCGCATCACTTGATAGAGCTTGGCGTTGTGCCTGACAGTCGGGTTGCGCTCTGCGTGGAACGTTCCTTCGACATGATGGTCGGGCTTCTTGCGATCCTGAAGGCAGGCGGGGCCTATGTGCCGCTTGATCCAGCTTATCCACGGGAGCGGCTGGCCTTCATGCTCAAGGATAGTATGCCGGTTGCGGTGCTCACACATGGTGCGGTGGATGCCGGTGTGCGGGATATGTTAGCCGCCGCTTGTAAAGGACAGATAGCGGGAGATGATTGCACGACGGACAGCACCCACAGCGGTTCGGTTCAAAAGACGGTCATTCCGCTGATCGATCTGACGATTGACGCCTGCAAGTGGGCCCAGAATAATGCCATCAATCAGCGCATTGCTAACCTTAGTCCGGAGAACCTTGCCTATATCATTTATACATCGGGCTCTACCGGCATCCCAAAAGGCGTCATGGTCGAACACAGGAATGTGCATCGCCTGTTCAGCGCCACAAGCCCTTGGTTTAGCTTCAACCATGACGATGTGTGGGCACTATACCATTCGTTTGCATTTGATTTTTCGGTCTGGGAGATGTGGGGTGCCTTGGCCCATGGTGGCCGTCTGATCATTGTTCCGCAATTGACGAGCATATCCCCCACCGAGTTTTACCAGTTGCTGTGTGATGAAAGCGTCACCATCCTTAACCAAACACCTAGCGCTTTCAGGCAATTGATTGCCGTTCAAGGAGAAGAGGCACAGTCGCACCGACTGCGTCATGTGATCTTCGGCGGCGAAGCACTCGAAGTAGCGATACTCAAGCCATGGTATCAACGCCGGCAGAATCAGCAGACCCAACTTATCAACATGTACGGTATCACCGAGACGACAGTTCATGTTACATACCGGCCACTGGTGCCAGCCGACGCCGACAAGCGGGGAGCCAGTCCAATTGGTTGCCGCATTCCAGATCTAAAGGTCTACCTGCTTGATGATCATGGAGAGCTTGTGCCGAGAGGGTCTGTTGGCGAGCTTTATATCGGGGGCGCAGGCGTTGCGCGCAGCTATCTGAACCGGGAAGAACTGACTGCGGAGCGGTTCCTGCCGGATCCATTCTCAACTGTGGCCGGAGCACGCATGTACCGCACAGGAGACCTTGCCCGGTACCTGCCCGATGGCAATATCGAATTCCTGGGTCGCAATGACTTCCAGGTGAAGATTCGCGGCTTCCGCATCGAGCTTGGCGAGATCGAGGCAAAGCTCGGAGAACATGCCGCCGTGCGTGACACAGTCGTGGTGGCGCAGGATGATGCAGCCGGTGCCAAACGGCTTGTGGCTTATTACACACCGGCCCGGGTGCCGGGTGGAGATGCCGGGATCGGCGAAGTGCCACACGCCAGGCCGGCAATGGCCGAGACACTGAGGACGTATCTCGCCGCGCTGCTGCCTGACTACATGATCCCGGCTGCCTACGTCTGTCTGGATGCCCTGCCGCTGACACCCAATGGCAAACTGGATCGCAAGGCACTGCCAATGCCGGATGGCAATGCTTATGCGATACGGGCCTATGAGCCGCCCGTCGGCGAGATCGAGACGGTGCTGGCCAACATCTGGGCTGAACTGCTGCAGGTCGAACGGGTGGGACGAAGCGACAACTTCTTCGAACTCGGCGGGCATTCATTGCTGGCCGTCAAACTGGTAGGGCTTCTTAAACGGGCGGGCATCTCAATCACTATAACTCAGTTGTTCAAGAACCCCACGATAGAGCTGCTTACAGAATCCATGTCTCTGAAACTCAACGAATCCACCATGCCAGAGGCCATCCCCGTAAGGACAACTGGGGCGAAGCGACCGTTGTTCCTGCTTCACGAGTTTGTGGGACTGGATTTATATTTTCCTGTGTTGGCAGCGCATATTGACCGCGACATTCCTATTTATGGTTTGCCAGGTATTCCACTCGATAAGCCCCAATTACAAACAATGGAAAGTCTTGCAACGCGTCTGGTTCGTATTATTCGTATGGTCCAACCTTCTGGTGCTTACCGTCTTGCCGGCTGGTCCTTCGGTGGCATGTTGGCCTATGAAGTAGCCAAGCAACTTATTGAACAAGGACAGAGCGTCGAGTTTTTGGGCCTCCTTGACACATATGTTCCTGAAAGGAAGATGTATGAAGAGACATTTGGGGCAAACTCTGAAACTGATTATCTGATTGATTTTGTGAGGATGATATCTGTCTCAACCGACGATGATGGCGATTTTTCTGGTTTGGAGAAATTGGCTAAAAGATTGGGCTACGAAGAGCTTTTTCACAAGTTCCGTGAATCTGGCGTTTCAATTTTTCAAGAGTATTCGAACAGTGAAGTCAAGAAATATACAAATCGCATGGCGGCGCATCTGCACGCGACAATGAACTATAGATTGCATTCCCTACCCATTCCAATCCATCTTTTTGCTGCCGAAGATCAACCATCCAATGCGGAGCCACAGGGTAGAGATCTATTGGAAATCTGGAAACGAGCCGTACCAGATCAGCAATTCCAATACATTGTCGTTCCCGGCAATCACTATACAATGATGACCTCACCACACCTGACTATCGTTGGAAAATTGATATCAGACGCAATAACCGCTAGCTTCTAGGGTGTATATGACCACTGATACTTCAGAATGGAATTGGGATACGGAGGCAACGGCTATGAGTTGTGTCGCATGAACGTATCTGCGAGAAAACTGTGATCCCAGACCGTTATGCAGAAATTACGCCGCTGCCTGCGAACACTTTCATTGCAAGAGCGGCTGCAACGTTGATGGTAGACGGCTTATTTCAGGTACGTAACATCGCCGTAATTTTGTGTTCCTATCTTGATGACTGAAACATTCTCGACCTTGTGCCAAAGCTGTTGATGCCGACAGTTGCTTTGTCGGCTTCAACAGCGACGCCAATACATGTTGATACGGCTCAAAACCAAGAACCTGTATAGGAATTTCATTGATGAAAGACAGCTGCCCCGTTCTTACGCCGGCTGAGAGACAATACCTGGAAATACAGGATAGAGTCCAACAAGCCATGTTGGTCACGATCTACAAAGCCATCGATGATGCCACCGCACAGGCCGCGGCGGAGTTGAAATCGACAGAATGGCAGCAGGAACCACCGCCGAGGGACTATTTTGCTGCCATAGCACACCAGCGTCTGTTCGTCCTGCTATGCGGTGGGGATACTGAGACTTATGAGGGAGGCAATCCGCAATTAGCGGCCCACATTCTCCAAAACGGGCAGAATATATCCGATCACTACTGGGGCAAGCGTAACGTGGGTAATCCTCAATCATGTATCAAAAGGGGGGCGCTTTGAAATTTGAGGCGAGCCGATCATTGTCGTCGATATTGACGCATTTCCCGTTCTAATCTTATGGACGCTTATTCTTGTCGCCCGCCGAGATTCCGGGAATGCGCTCATGTTTCGCCAGGCAAAAATCTGGCTGCGATGCACTATAGGACATGAAGAGGCGTCAATATTCCCTCAATGAGCGCATGTTAAAAAGCTCAAGAAGCTTCCTTTAACAAATACCCTATTCCACGTATTCCATGAATTTGTATATTGGCTTTTGAAGCCATGAGCCGTTTTCGAAGCCGCGATACGTGACTATCGAGTGAGTTCGATTGAATCTCGTCACCATATCCATAGACAGCTTCCTCGATCGTTTGACGCAGGACTGTCTTTCCGGCCCGCGCAAGCAGGCTTTTCAGTACCAATGTTTCACGTCGTGGAAATGGCATGACACGACCATCAATGATTACGTCAAGATTGCCGAGGTCTAATTTGACATTTCCCGCAGATATGACGTTCGATGAATAGAAGTTTGATCGTCGTATTGCGGCACGAATCCGCGCCATCAATTCCTCTGAAAGGAACGGCTTACCGATGTAATCATCCGCGCCATAATCAAGGCCGGTAATTCGATCGAGAGGCCCATTGAAGGCACTGAGTACGATCACCGGGGTGGTGACGCCAATGTTGCGCATAGATCGAAGAAGTGTAACCCCATCTCCATCGGGGAGATTGCGGTCTAATAGAATTACGTCATGAACGTTGGATCGAAGTGCCTCTTCACCCATCGCAATCGTGGTAACGTGATCCATGATGCAGCCTTGTTGTGCAAACATCTTCATCAAAGCCAGCGCCATAGCCTCTTCATCCTCGACAAGAAGTATTCGCATCGGACTCCCAATCTGTTCGCTCTGTCTTCGATATTTCCATTGTTCCACTCGATGAGGATGCCATAGTCGTGGATGATTGCAGTCAAGGTTAGGGACACTAAATCGGGCGGATGGTTTATTTGCCCGTCCGAGATGGACTCTATTTGCGATCCAATAGGATCATAAAGTTTTATTGGTACAAGGTCTCTCCTGCTTTGCAGGTAAGGATGAGGCTTCAGAATTACGGCAATGTTACAATGGTAAACACCATACAAGACATGGCATTTATCTGGGGGAAGACTCGCTGGTAGCTTTGCGGCCCGCTTGGGCGATCTTCATGCGTGCGATTTGCTTCTAGATATCATTGCCGTCTGAAATGGCTTGCAATGACGGTTTGAAACCTAGCTGCTGGAAACTGATAGATTTGGGCCGCAAGATGGTGAACAGCGGGAATATTTGAAGTGTGTCCTGTCGGTTTCGATGCGATCTTGCTGCCTTCCTGCACCCCCTATCACCGGATAGGTTGGCAATTCCGTCCCTGGCCTTCGTGGTTCCGCTAAAAATCTTGTGATGTAACATTGCCGTAATTCAGAAGCCTCATCCTTACCGGCGAAACAGGAGAGGCCGTTTCTTGAAAACGATTGAATCTCGCTGATCTTGTTTCAAATCACCCCAGTGAAGCGTCGTGAGATCGACGCAACGCGCATCACCAAGTCCTGCTACCACAAAACCATCAATCTGGTGTGTAGGTCGGCGTGTCTGCCTGCCATAACGCACGAAATACTGGCTAGGTGGGAGCACGTTTCATCAAAGAAAAAGCCAAGTCATTTTAGGACTGACCCATGCAAACAAAGACATTACCAGCAATCATGCTCGTCGCCGCTGCCTTGTTATCAGGTTGCCAATCATCCCAAGACTCCATGAATAGCGCTTACATAACCTGTGATAACACTGGCTTACGTCCGGGAAGCTGGCGGCATGAGCGTTGTACTCGCAATGTGTATGCAGAAAATCGGCGAAAGTCGGATCAGGCAGCGAGTGCAGTCGCCGTGGGCGTGGCTGCAGGGGCAATAGGCGCATATGCAATCTCCGAAGCCTCAAAAGACAAGCAGCCAAGACGCCGGTATTATGAAGAATGGTAAGTCGAGTGCGATCGACAAGTGAGCCTTCCATCCAAGGGACAAAATGTTGTTTGTGCCGTGCCCGTGGGGTGCCTATGGCGCTGCGATAAGGGTCGCCGGAGAAGAAAAACGGCTTTTTACCTGATGCGCAAATTACGAAAATGCAAAGATATCGGGTGAGATGGCGACGACGTGGCGGCTTTGTGGGTTGGCACACAAACAAAACGCGCGCTGGCCAAAATCTGCCCGGCTGAAGGTTCAAATATGCTCCCCCCTAATCCTCAAGCGACCGGTCATATCGTGGCTTATCAGTGAGGTACAGGCTCGAGTTGGCAAAGGGGAATTAGGTGGAGCTTATTTGCGTGGCGGCAATGATTGGAAAGGTTTTACTTTCCATCTTATTGCTGCATTATTGATGAACACGAAATTATCAGCGTAATACTAATGTAATTCGCGTTGAAGCCTATCTGTATTTAAAAGCCTCATCAGAGTGGGACCGCTAATGAAACTCTTGCTCATCGAAGATGATCTGGAAATGGCTGACGCGTTGCGTACGGCCCTATCGCAGCATGGTGTTGTGCTTGATTCCGTTGCTGATCTCGCAACGGCCCGCGAGGCAATCGCCATGGCAGATTACGATATTGTTCTCATCGACCGGCAATTGCCGGATGGGGATGGCAGCGCTCTGCTCGCGGAGATGCGCCGCTCGGGGAAGTCCGTCCGCTCGATCATCGTTTCTGCACTTGGTTCGGCCAACGATAGAATTTCAGGATTGAATGATGGGGCTGATGACTACCTGCCCAAACCATTTGAGATAGATGAATTGGTCGCCAGGATGAGCGCAGTACTAAGACGCGCTGTAGACAAGGCGTCTCCAATTCTCGTAATCGGAAACGTCACTTACGATCATACGTCGCGAGACGTGTATGTAAAGGGAATCAGACTTCTTCTCGCCAGACGCGAGCTCCTGATTTTCGAGACTTTTTTGAGAAACCGGGGGCGTACCGTCTTGAGATCGTTGCTGGAAGAACGAGTCTACTCGTTCAACGACGAAATCCAGTCTAATTCGCTGGAGGTGAACTTGTCCCGACTGCGCCGCAAGCTTGCTGATGCCCACGCTAATCTTGTCATCAAAAATGTGCGCGGCATCGGTTACTTTCTTCACGAGCTAGACTGAGATGAATATTTACTCACTTCGCTGGCGCTTCACGATCGGTTTCATTTTACTGCAACTCTGCGCCATAGCAGCATCGCTTGTGCTTGTTTTCTATGCTGCGTCCGGGGCCAGACCTGATAGCGCCATCCCTTCCATTTGGCTTTCGGATGCGATAGCAGAATCGATCAAGGTAGGTGTCGATGGAAAGGCAATAATCGTTCCCTCGCGCCAATTGTCGGGCATGATTGAGAAGTGGCCAAGCCTATGGTTCGTCGTTGAACTACCCAAAGGTGACCTGATCACCCACGGTGATATTCCCGAAAAGGTCGCTGGAAATATATCGTTTTTGCGGACGTTTCGCAACGCCGAACTTCATGGATACGTCGATGATCCTACAAACGTTGTACGGCTCCAAAGAATGGAGACCATAGCTGGAGAAGCGGCCATTTTCACGGGTGGGATGTCCATGTCGCAATATAGCCTGATTTTGTTGCTCGGCAATATTGCGATAGGCGTGCCGTCGATCATTCTGGCCACGATCACAGTTTTAGGCGTTCCTTTGGTTACCCGATGGGCGCTTCGCTCTTTCAATGACCTCACTGATCGCTTGGATAAGATCGATTTCGAAGCGCGGGGCGGCGTCGTTGATGATCGCGCCATGCCTAACGAAGTACTTCGCGTCCTCAATGGCATCAACATGGCCCTGCGGCGATTGGATAGCGGATTCGAAACGACAGAGCGGTTCTTCGTCAATGCGGCACACGAACTGCGCACACCGATTGCAATCCTTCAGCTGCGTATAGATACCTTGGCACCTAGTCAGGATAAGTCTCATCTGCAGACCGGCATAAAGCGGCTCACAGCCATTACCAATCAGCTTCTCGATATCGAGAAATATCGGCAGAAGCCACCTCGCAAAACCAGGGTGGAACTCAATAGTATCGTGTCGAAAATAGTGGCCGATTTCGCTCCTTTGGCAATCGCTGAAGGTTATGAGATGTCCTTCGAGTCTAGGGCAAAATGCGCCTTTGTACTTGGTGAACCCGATGCGTTAGAGCGCGCCCTCGCCAATCTGATCCGTAACGCAATTCAATACGGTGGTAAAACAGGAGAGATTTCTGTCGGCATCGAGGCGGATGGTAGCATTCTCGTAACGGATCAGGGCCCTGGCATTGCGGATGACATGCAAGTACGAATCTTCGAACCGTTTTACCGTATCAATCCTCATGGGACTGGCGCAGGCCTGGGCCTCAGTATGGTCAACGATATTGTCACCAGCCATGGGGGTTACGTTGAAGTTGTATCGTCCCCTGGAGCCGGCAGCAGTTTTGCAGTGAGATGGCGCGGAGCGCGCGTTGATTTTCACTGAGAACTGACCCTACGTGTTTTCAACGTCGCTTAGTCTTCTGGAGCCGCTGCGCAAGCTTGACCCTTTTACGGACCTTTGAACAACATCGCCAGTAGCCAAAAAATGATTGGTTATTCATGCTGCGAAAGACTCGCAAATCTTCCTTTGAAAATGCCGATAATAGGCGGATTTTCACCAATTGTGATTGTAGCGCAGATGTCTACAATACCTGTTAAGTATTGTATTGAAATGATTATTCACTGACCGCACCATACTGAATAGTGGACTGCGTTGCCAGAACGTCTGACGAAACTCGCGCCACATCTTAGCATTTTTGTACAAACTGTCCCAGCATATCGAAGGCGCAAACTTGGCCGCCACATCTCGAGAAGGTTAGTCGGGCGGGGCAGGCGTCAGCAACGCGGAGCTCATTCGGGAATAAGCTTCTTGACCTCACCCTCGGCGGTAATGGGCATGTTCTCAGCCTCGTAATTCCGCACATTCTTGACGATTTCCTTGGCGCGGTTAATCCGGTCGTTGCGCCATTGGGTGGCTTGGTTGGGCGTCATCATGTCAAATACCTGGAAGAGGTAGTCGCGCTGTGTGGTGCACCAGAGGTAATTCAGGCTGATGATCCACTTCTCCAACAGGAATGAATCAAAGACGTAGCCGGCCCGCGCGTTCCAGTATTTGACTAGGCGGATCGTCGGCTTGATCATGTAAAGGTTAGCGCCGTTTGCTTGCTCAAGGGATCCGTTGAAATCATTGGGGTTGGTATATTGCCAGTCGTTTGGACCGTTGGCGATCTGGTAGGTCGTCCCCCAAGAAAACAGTGCCGGAACCAGCTCAAACTTGATGTGGTTCAGTTGAAGCACCACGGTAGGGCTGGATTGGTAGAGTTCCGAAGTAGAATAGCGAGATTCCGCAAAGGTGCGGAGCCGGTCCAAATAAGTCTGTGGCTTAAAACCGCCTTTCTCGAACACGACCATGTAATCGATATCGGAGTGGACGTCCATTTTCCGCGGAAGGATGGTGCCGCGAGTGAAGGACCCAAACTTGAAGTGGCTCGAAAGCCCGTCTCCGGTCTTCGTAAAATACCCATTCAGTCGAGAACCTAGCGTGCTGACCGAGGTATTGATTGACGTTTTTTCGTCCGCCGAGAGAACCGCTGCGGAGGCGCGGCTGGTGAGGTAGCTGTTGACGGTCAATGGTTTGCTCCCTTGTCCACCGCGTGAACCGCCTGACCGGCATCAATGCCCTTCTTGGCCTTCTGGAAATCACCGTCGGATGCCGGTGGGCTAGCTTGGTTGAGCTCGTCACGCCGGGTCGTCAGCCCCTTCAGGGCGGTTAGGATTGTTTCTCGGTCATCAGCCTGTCTGAGTTCGATTTCCCGGAACACCCGCGAATTGTTGCGAAGCGCCAAATATTGGTCGCCAGCGCTCTTATGGCCGGCCGCTTTTTCCCCTGGTTTGAGGAAGGTCATCAAAGACGTCAGCACAGCGACACACAGCGCCATGCTACCGGCGAGCACGGGAAAGTCTTTGAAAAATGTCGCGCCAGCAGCCGTACTCAAAATGACGGATGGAATGCCAAAAATATAGTTCCACCGCGCCCAGCGTACACCGGCATTAAAGTGGGCCTTGCCTGAATGGATGCAATCTTCTTCCATCCGCTTCAGCTCTTTTTCGACCCGTTCCCTAAGTTCGTCCATTGAACCTTTTCCGCCACCTATGTTCACGATTTGTCTTTTATCCTATTGGTGCGTTTATAACAATTGTTAGAGTGGTTTATCTAGGCTATTCACAGGTGACCTTCGGCAGTTCGCCGCACTGCGTCATATCGCTCGGCGAGTTCCGAGCGAACTTGGTCGACCAAGATAGCGTCACGCCCATCGCCGCTAGAGTGACATGTTCCGCACAACAATTTCTTTGCATCCGCCAAAACGCCCTGTGTCAAACGGTATGGCTGCTATTGGGCTACGACACATAGACTCCCGACCCCATTCGGTCATTCAAGGGCAACTAGCTCCGTGATTGTTAAAAGGCCGCGATGCTGGTCTCAAATTCCTTTAAACGCCTTGAAGGGATACGAACCTACGACCCGCAATTCGGGCGAGCGCCGCGGAAATCCGTCGTCCCCGATTAATCATGGGTCGTTTCCGTCAGCTAGGTTTCTAAATTCGTTGCGAAACCCAATTATCGCGCCAAGACGACTTTCGTTGCTTTCTGTAACGGGCTAAAGCAAAAGAGTAAAAAGATACGCAGAAAGACCTTCATGCCCGGTAAGTATGACAACCTCACGAAAACGCAGCTTGTCGAGCTTCTCGAAAAGCGGGACCGTACAAAGAAGCTGGGTCTTGTGTGGGAACGAGACGAGTTGGAAGCAGACGCTGCCGTCGATGAGAATTTCATCGTGTGCGATCTCGTTCCGGAACTTTCCGATAAGCCGGCTCCATGGAAAAATTTGGTCATTGAAGGAGATAATTACGACGCCTTGCGTTGGCTGCGGATGACGCATTCGGGGAAGGTCAAGTGCATCTACATCGACCCTCCTTACAACACTGGCAACAAGGATTGGGTCTATAACGATCGCTACATGGATGCAGACAACCGCTTCCGCCAATCAACATGGCTGGAGTTTCTGTATCGCCGGCTAACCCTCGCCCGCGACTTGCTCTCTGAGGATGGTGTGATCCTCGTATCGATTAATGACGACCAGCGCGCATTACTGGAACTGCTCATGGATGAAGCCTTTCCCGGGATGCGAGTCGGCTCGCTTGTCTGGCGGACTAGAGTTGGCGGCAACGAAGGCGGCGAGCGATTTTTCACATCCAATCACGAACACATATTGGTATTCGCGAAAAGTGAGTTCCGCTTTTCTGGTAGCCAGAAAACCTTCGACATGTACCGCTATTTTGACGAGACGCGCGATGACCATTATCGTGTCAGCGACCTAACGGTAGCGGTGTCGTACGATAATCCCCGCGCCGGCAAAGCTTACTTCCCCCTATACGACCCGGAAACGGAGATTTGGTATCCATGCAACCCCAACAGGGTGTGGGGTTATGTCTCCAGAGAACGGAGTGGTGACAAGACCAAAATCAAAACAAAATTTATGGAGGACTGGATCGCCGAGGGGCAAATCCGTTTTCCCGAAAGCCCGCGCGTCGCAACTTGGAATACGATTGAAGAACTGAGAGACGCCGTTTCCAAGGGTGAGGTGCCCAAAAGCGGCGGAACGCTCATGATTAGAGAAGATTTGCCGGGCTTCTCTGAATGGGTCGGCCGGAAAGTCGGATTTGGGACGCCGGGTTTCAAACGATACAAGTCAGATCTGCGAAATCCAACTCAACCGCTTTCCAGTTGGATTGTGACCAACAGTGAAAGTGACCCCTTCAACGCCGCCGAAAATCACATCGTTTCTGGCACCAATGACGAAGGCGCCAAACAAGTCAGAAACATATTTGGCGAGAAGGCTTTCAACTATGCCAAACCAGTCTCGTTGATTCGCGAGCTCATACGTCAGGCTAGCGGCCCGGGCGACTTGATAATGGATTTTTTCGCCGGATCTGCAACCACGGCCCACGCAGTAATGGAGCTGAACGCCGAAGACAGTGGTGACAGAAGATTTATCGTCGTTTCCTCTACAGAAAAGACAGTGGAAGAGCCACAGAAGAACCTCTGCCGCGACGTGACTGCCGAACGCATTCGGAGATTGAACGCTAGTACCGACCAGAAATATTTGGGCCTCTCAGCGGACTTTGCTTACTTGCGTGTAAAGGAAATGTTGTTTGAGGATATCGATTACGACCTCGCGCCTGCCCAAGCCTGGACCGCTCTCGAAGCCCTCCACGACCTACCCATAACAACCTATGGGCCGGGTCTGCCCTATAATGTTCATGAGGGCGATGAAGTCGCCCTCGTTTTGGTCGACCGATTCGATGAAACTCTACTGGCTTGGCTGAAAGGTCGGGAACGCCGCAATATCTTTATTTACGCCTGGGCTCCAGGTCAGATAGCCCAACACCTCGACAGCGAGGCCTTTGAGATTCGCTCGGTGCGCGACACCTTGGTAAAAGGCTTTCAACAATGAGCGAAACTCGCCATTCGCTTGCCGAATTTCAGCTGAAGGCCGTCGACGGTATAAAGGCCGTCGTGCAACGCGTGGCGACCATGCATGACCGCATGCCCAACAATCGCGGCCAAATCGCGTTGAAAAGCGGCGTGACATTGCTACAAAGCCCCACAGGTTCCGGGAAAACGCTGATGCTCGGACGCGTCCTAGAGGGCGTGCGCGGATCGCTTTCGCGGCCAACAGTATGGTTCTGGTTCGCTCCGTATTCAGGATTGGTTGCTCAAACGCGAGACGCTCTGACAGAGCAATGCAGTTCGCTACGGGTGCGCGATCTTACTCGGGATCGGGAGTCTATCGGTAGCCGTGACGGCGACGTGTTCATACAGACGTGGGCGACTGTGGCTGCTAGCAACAAGGACGCGCGCAAGGTGCGACGCACCTCCGAGTCATCGCTCTCGTTTGACGACATGCTTGCAAATCTTCGTAGCGGCGGCTTTTTTATCGGAGCTGTAATCGACGAGGCCCATCTAAACTTCGGCGCCTCGGCGGCAGTCGCCGCAGACTACTTTCTCGAACACATTCAGCCCGACTTTACGATCTTGGCGACCGCAACTCCGAACGACGACAAATTGGAGGCATTCGAAAAGAAGGCAGGAATCGAGGTCGCCAGCCGATACACCGTCGCCCGCAACGATGTCGTTGACGCAGGCCTAAACAAAGTGGGTTTGAAGCTGGGCGTTATTCGCTTCAGCCAGGGCGACGAAAGGTTGATCGACCACGAGCAGGCAACATTGCAGGCTGCCTGGACCCAGCACATGAGGGTTAAGGCTCGCCTTATTGAGCGCGAGATTGCGGTTTCGCCGCTGATGTTGGTGCAGGTTGAGGATCAGGACAAAGGTGGTGACGATCCTGTAAAGCGCGTCCGTGACAAACTCATTGAGATCGGTGTCGCGGAAGAAGCTATCGCTACACACACGTCGGGCGAGCCGGATCCTGATTTCCACACATTGGCTTACGACCCCGACAAGCATATTTTGATTTTTAAGGTAGCGGTTGCAACAGGTTTCGACGCTCCCCGCGCTTGGACCCTGGTTTCTGTGCGACCCAATCGTGGCAAAGAGTTCGGCCTTCAGATTGTTGGCCGCATCATGCGCGTTCATCCAATGGTGCGCCCTATCCACGGCAGTGATCCTGTTCTCGACAATGGCTACGTGTTGCTTACTGACCCCAGTATGCAGCTGGGATTGGAAGCCGCCGTGGAGGAATTGAAGGCAGTGCGGTCTAGTATCGAAATGCTGACCGACAAGCTGGATATTTACGAGGTTGATGGCGTTCCTTCGACATCGGTAATGCAAGGCGATGATCGACTGAAGGCCGTGCGCGCGCCGCTGACCAGCGAAGAACGCAACGACCGCCTGACGCTGCTGATCGACCACGGTATTGTGCGTAGCAGCGTGCGAGAAATGTCAGATAGCGAGCAACAAGACGCCATCGTCAGAGGCGAGGTCTGGCAGGCGATAGTGCAGACCCCCCTGTTTGGAGATCTTCCGGAAATAGCGCGACCAGCCGGACAGATGGTCCCGGCGCCCAAAACGGCGACTGGCCGTTACCCACTCCGGAAGGAACTTGGCCTTCCTTCAGCGCTTAGCCGGGAATTGCCGCCGGATCCCGCTCGTCTAAACGACCTTGTCCAGGATATTGCAAAAGACTTCTGCCGCTCAACGGACATCATTGGAATGTTGCAGCGGAAGCTGACAAAAGCGCAGATGGATTTGAAGAGCCTTTTCGCCGCTGAAAATCTCGAAACGATAGATCTGCGCCTGCGACTGTCGAACGCCCGTATCGCCGAGCAGGCGCAGCTCGCTTTCAAGTTCAACGATAGCATTGACCCCCGGTATCTCAAGCCAGCCCTCGTCGATGAGTTGCGGCGCATCGTCGACGATCGCGGCATGGAGGTTCCGAATGAACGGGATTTACGCCGGGCCGTCGACCTTGCTGTTATGATGGAACCAGAAGCGCTTAAGGGCGCGATCAAAACAGCCCAAGCTCGCCATGTGCGCATCGGGCCCAGTGATCCCATTCCCGAAGATTATTTTGGACCGGAAGGTTTGGCGCGAGCGACGAAGGGTGCTTATGGCGTTTTTCCCGACCGACTAAATAAGGAAGAGGGGGACTTCGCGCGTTTCCTTGATGCCGATGAAACGGGCACGGTGAAATGGTGGTTGAGAAACCCGGAAAACACGCGTTGGGCGACCCAGCTTCTGCTACCTTCGGGTCATCGATTCTTCCCGGACTTCGTCGTCGGCGTGCGAGGCCGGACGACTCCCGATGGGATCGCACTGATCGAGATCAAGGATGACGGCGAGACCGGCCGCCTAAACTCTGACAATAACGTCGAGAAAGCGCGCGTTCAGCACCGTGATTACAGAAACGTTTTCTGGACGTTCCGCTCCGATGGAACTTGGGTTCGCGGCCGCTACTCCGACAGCTTGCACAAGATCGTTGAACAAGATCGCTTTGAGATCAAGGAACTTGTATTCTTGGCGTGAACGCAGCCCGCCTTCCGCATTCGCAGTTAATCCGAGTGGCATGTTCACCAGCATTTCCTAAGGAGTGACATTGATCGCCGCGGAGTGACGCCTAGGGAAACGAGCCAAGCGCGATGCAATCGATAGGTTTGAGCACCGCATCGTCAGTAACGGAGTCGTTGCTGAGAAGGTGATATTGCACTGTGCAACCATTCGGGCACCTGCACAATGCGAACTACCGCTCCAGTCTCACCCTCAAACGTCGGGCGCGTTCCTTAAATGCCTCTTCGCCTCCTTCAAGGATGTCGCAAACTTGCTGTCGCATATCGGCATCCTCCATGCCGCCAGAGAAATAGGTGATTGGAGGCAACTCGCCAGGGCCATGCGGGCCAGCGTTCGCAACGATGATCTGGTCCGCATCCGTATTGATCACAAGATTGACGTTGTGAGTCACCATAATGACCTGCCGCTTGGCCTTAGCCGTGACGAACAGGAGACCATAACGTTTTGTGGGGCAGACCGCATTATGCTTCATTTCGTCGATCTCTTGCTTAACCTAAATCGACCTGACTCAAGCCCGTTTTCCAGGCTGCCCCACTATTCCTCATGGTCTCCTATAAGCCATGCTTTCTCGCAGCCATGTGACGAGCAGAACCAGCGACCCAAGGCGAGAGCGAAGGGTCTGCATCAGCCGTTGCAGGCGGCGCTCAGTACCGCCTTGATCGAAGCCGTAGCGACGTCATCATCGATGCCGACTCCGAAAATCTTGCGGCCGTCACAGGCGCGGCATTCCAGATAGGCAACGGCCTGGGAATACACGCCGCGTTTCAACGCGTGTTCGTGATAGTCGGCAACCTCCAACAAAAGGCTGAAGCTTTCTTCCAGGGCCGCGACAGCGCTGGAAATCAGTCCATTGCCACGACCGGAAATCGAGACTTCGCGACCTTTGTGACGGATGCGCCCGGCGAAGATACGTTGGCCACCGGCATTGCACGAAATTCCATCCTGATAGCTGACCAGCTCGAATTCCTGCGGGCCGGTCAGATGATAGGCCTGTTCGAAGATCGACCAGATCATCCCCGCAGTGATTTCCTTGCCGGTGCCGTCGGCGAATTCCTGCACACGCTGGCTAAGATCGATCTGCAATTCGCGCGGTAGTTTCAGGCCCCTGTCCTGCTCGATTACCCAGGCGACGCCGCCCTTGCCGGACTGGCTGTTGACGCGGATCACGGCCTCGTAGGTTTCACCGATATCTGCCGGATCAACAGGCAAATAGGGCATTTCCCAAATGCCGTCATTGCGCTGCCCATGAGCGGTGAAACCCTTCTTGATCGCGTCCTGATGCGAGCCGGAAAATGCGGTGTGCACTAGTTCCCCAGCATAGGGATGACGGGGATGCACGGACAGTCCATTGCAATGTTCAACGGTCTTCACGACCTCACGGATCGCCGGAAAATAAAGTTTCGGATCGATCCCCTGCGTGTAGAAGTTCAATGCGAGCGTCACCAGATCGACATTGCCAGTCCGCTCGCCATTGCCGAACAAGCAGCCTTCAATACGATCGGCTCCCGCAAGCAATGCTTGCTCGGCCGCCGCCACCGCCGTTCCACGGTCATTATGTGGATGGACGCTGATAACCACGGCGTCGCGACGCGAGATATTGCGGCAAAACCATTCGATCTGGTCTGCATACACGTTGGGCGTCGCCACTTCGACTGTCGCTGGCAGGTTAAGGATCGCCGGGCGTTCGGGTGTCGGTTGCCAGACATCGAGTACCTGCTCACAGATTTCCAGCGCAAATTCCGGCTCGGTGAAACAGAAGGTTTCCGGCGAATATTCAAAGATCCAGTCCGTGTCAGGCCGCTTCAGGCTTTCCTCCAGCATTGCGGTGACGCCGGTAACGGCCAGATCAACGATCTGGTGTCGTTCCATTCCAAAGACGACGCGGCGAAACAGAGGAGCCGTTGCGTTATAGAGATGGACAATCGCTCGCCGCGTGCCCTCGAGCGATTCAAAGGTGCGGTCGATCAGGTCCTTACGTGATTGGGTCAGCACCTGGATCGTCACATCGACGGGAATGCGGTCTTCCTCGATGAGTGCGCGCACGAAGTCGAACTCAGTCTGGGAAGCCGACGGGAAAGCGACTTCAATTTCCTTGAAGCCAATGGCAAGCAGCATGTCGTAGAAGCGCAACTTGCGCTCCACATCCATCGGATCGGCGAGTGCCTGATTGCCGTCGCGCAGGTCCGTCGACAGCCAGCGGGGCGCTTTCGTGAGCCGGTTGGACGGCCATTTGCGATCATGCAATTCGATAGAGGAAACAAATGGGCGATATTTGATTTCAGGATTGGTCAACATGGGGTGATCCGTTGCGATGTGGTGTAAGAAAGAATTCGACACAGCTGACTACGGTCGCCGGGCAGCCGTCAGCCCCGACGACCGCCAGTAAGTCGCAGCGCAACGGAAAGCGCCGGGCAGGAAAGCGGATGTGGTGCGCCCGTGCACGCAACGACCACGCCAAATGCTGCGGAAAGCGGCATATCGGTTGGGTCAATGATGCGGATAAGGACAGACACCTGGCTAGAACTTCCTGCTGTTGGATAGTTCTACCTTAGTCACTCCAAACCTGATATTCTCTCGCAGGGAGCTCAATGATCGTCGCAAAAGGATCAATATTGAAGAACGGCATAAGCATTACCGACGAGATCGCCGTAATTGCCCATGACAGCCATCGCTTTTCGGGACCAAAACATTGTCACGAAGAGGCTCAGCTTCTCTATGCGGTGAGTGGAGTTGTATCCATAACAACGGATAATGGAACCTGGATCGTACCGCCAAGCCGGGCGGTTTGGTTGCCGCCCAAGCTGGAGCATGAAACATCCAGCCACCGGGGCGTTCAGTTCCGTTCGCTCCTGATCGATACGAGCGGAATCCACGGCCTTCCCGACGAATGCATGGTCGTGGAGATCACACCGCTCCTGCGAGAGCTCATCCTCAAGCTAGCCAGCCTCGCCGAAAGGCCAAGCGGACTGGACAGGACAGATGCCGTGCTCCGGCTATTCCTTATGGAATTGTCATTCCAGCAAGCCCAGCCACTTAACTTGCCGACACCTGAGCACCCCGAACTCGCGCAGTTGTGTACGCAAATCCGCGAGGATTTAGCGGTAGCCATTTCCGTCGAGAACGCAGCCGCCCTGCTCCATATGAGCAGGGCGACCTTTATGCGGCTGTTCAAGCGTGAAACCGGCATGAGCTTCGGTCATTGGCGACAGCAGGCGCGGATACTCGATGCATTGACACTGCTGGCCGAAGGCCGAAGCATCCTCGATGTGTCACTCGAATGTGGCTACAACAGCCCGAGCGCTTTTTCTGCCATGTTTCGCCGATCTCTCGGACGGGCCCCAAGCGCCTATTTTTGAGCCGAAATCCATATTTGGGAGGAGACCATGAGGAATTGTGGGGCAGTTCAGGCGGTTCTGTTGCAAACGTCATCAAGGGTTGTCGGCTTGAACCGATCGCATTTTATGAAGCGAGGATTTCGAATTGCTCTGCGATAGACGGCGTGGGATTGAAGGCAAACCTCGCCTGTTGCTTTCGCATCATATGAATCATCTCGATGCCGGATAAAGTGACGCTCGCTGATGCCATGGATTTGAAGCCGAGCATCGGCCGAACACGCCTTTTGATCGCTCGGTGATCCTGCTCAATCCGATTGTTCAAATACTGACTTTGGCGAATTGTGACCGGCTTTATAGAATATTTCGCGTTGGTTTGAAGGCGATGGGTAGTGTCGCATGAGACGATCGCCTCATGATTGGTTTGGCTACCGTCAATGACAACACGGTCCGGTCGGCCGTGGTGTTCCAGTGCTCGTCGGAAGAACCGTTTCGCTGCCAGCAAGTCGCGATGTTCGCTGAACCTGAATTCCACCGTGTCGCCGGCACTATCGATGGCGCGGTAAAGGTACATCCATTGCCCGCGAACTTTTATGTAGGTCTCATCCATGTGCCATTTTCCTGTCACCTTACGCTTGCGCAAGTTGTAACGTTTCAGTAGCCATGGCGAGAAATGGACAACCCAGCGATGGATGGTGGAATGATCAACACTGATGCCGCGCTCTGCCACCATCTCCTTCACATTTCGCAGGCTCAGCCCATAAGCCAGATACCAGCGCACGCAAAGCAGGATCACCGACCGATCGAAATGGCGACCTTTGAACATCTGAACCTCTGAACTTCCGTCAGACCTTCAATGTCACACAAACATTAACCCAAAAGTTTGCAACAGAACCCATGCCGAACGTCTTCTGCAAAAGCTGATGCCAGGAACCGCAAAAGAGGAGCGGTCGCTCACCATGGTCCGCGATTTCGTCTGGCGTTTCTACAAGGCGCTGAAAGCCTACAAGCAGAACCCCTCCCCGCCGGCCGTTCCGGCCTTCCAACGACGGTTCGACCGAATCTTCAGCCTGCGCACCGGTTATGAGGCACTCGACAAGCTGCTTGAGCGGCTGCTTCGAAGGAAGACCGAGCTGCTGAAGGTGCTCGATCATCCCGAGATTCCACTACACACCAATGCATCCGAAAATGATCTGCGGAGTTTTGTCACGAAGCGAAAGATTTCCGGCGGCACGATGAGCCGCGATGGCCGTGTTGCGCGCGACGTCATGCTTGGTCTTATGAAGACCTGCCAAAAGCTTGGGCTGTCCTTTTACCACTATCTCGGTGACCGGCTTGGTATCGGCAACGTCGGCCAACTGGTTCCGCCCCTGTCGGCGATCATTCTCGCTCGGGCTTGAACAACCGGGACCGCTTTGGCTCGGCTGCGCCACCATCGTTGCCCAATGAACCGGCACCGCCACCAAATCTGCCCCACATACCCCAATCCGAAACGAGCTCTAACGCCAAATCCAGATCAGTTAGTGTTGTTTTCATTATATTAATTGCCTTATTCCGCAATTATAACGATGCTAACTTCCTCATTACGGACTAAGAATATTGCTCAACGATGTGACGCTTGCTTTCTGAGCTGCCTTATAAGAGCGATTGCGCACTGTGGCCGTCCATCTACCGATTTATCACAATATTCGTAGTTCTGCTCGATCCTACAGCATTGGTTTTGAAGGGTTTTCCGGTGTCCCCTGCCCTCTCGACTCTGTCCTGGCGCCTGCGTATTCGCCGGTGTTTTGCTCTTATCGGCGTTTATAACTGTTCGTTTTCTTGTGTCTTGCGAGTTTGTACAAACCCACTCCGTCATGCGATTGCCTAAGTCGATTTCGGTAGTTCCTTTAATGGATTCCACCATTTTACACCCATCGGCCGAAAATGCCTTTCGTTGGCAGTCAACACTGTCAGACCGTTAGCATCTGCCGTAGCGGCAATGGCTATGTCAGCGAAACCAGGCTCATGCGCGCGAGCACGATCAAGGATCGCACCGGCTGCGTAGGCTTCTTTGTTGCCAAAAGACAGAATCCTGTTTCCGTACAGGTTCTCAATCAAAATCACCCAGTTACGGAGCCGGCGCGCCTTGGCAACGGCTTCAAGCCGCTCGGCACGATGGATACCATGCCAGATTTCGGCAATGGTAACAGACGACAGATAGATGTCAGACCCGTGAAGTTCGAGCCAGCTCAGAAATGGCGGACGCGTGTTTTGAGCCGCCGCCAGAGGCGAGGTTGCGGATACGACATTGGTATCAAGCAAGAACAAGCTCAAAACTCCGAACTATACGATCGAGATGGCTTCTGACTGCGTTCCGGAATGTCGTCGGCTTCGCCTGGGAATGCGGCAAGGAGCTCACCAAAGGTTGGAACCTTGGATAGCCGCTCGTATTCCTCGAAGGAAAGAACTACAGCTTCTTTGCGACCGTGACGCGTTACAACCGTCGGTTCCCCAGCGATCGCTTGATCGACGACCGCGGAAAACGTTGCTTTCACGTCTTTCAATTGTGCTTCTTTCATTGGTGTAACTCCGATATGACTACAAATAGTCATATTATGGTTGATATCGTTTTCTGCAAGAGATTTCCGCGTCGTTGCGGCAGTTTTGAGTAGCTATGTCCAGTCGGGCCTCAATCGTCCGCCTCCGTTTCATTCCATCTGTCCCTTGACCAGCCTGACATGGGAGCCGTTGGCCCTGAGCTGGGCCAGCAGCATCGGCCAGACGGAGAATTCGCCCTTGGCCGCCTTGTCGGTGAGGGAGCGCAGATACCCGCCGGCCGAATTGATCTGCCCGGCCCTTTGCAGGATGCAGGCCACGGCAATGGCGGCGTTTTCCTGGCCAAGCACCGAACAGGCCTCCTCATAGGCGGAGGGGCTGACCCCGAGCATGGAGCGCACGACAATGGCCGCCCCCATCAGTTCGGACCAGCTGGCCAGGCCGTTTTTGGCATAGGCTGCAATATCCGGACAGGCCTGGCGCACCAGCCCGAGCGGAACCGGCTTTGCCTCGAAGCCATCAGCACCCAGCCCGGAAAGATCAACGCTGCGGCCGGACATATCTGCCGGCAGCCCGGCGGCCTCCCTCATCCCCGGGTCCAGGGTCCGGTCCGGGTTTTCCGCTGCCCTGTCTTGCCCCTGCTGCGGTTCGCTCAAACCTTCCCCGTCGGGATTGTGTGTGTGGTTCTGGCCTTGGTCTTTCCTAAAGCCAGGTTCAAGATCAGAATTGGATTTGGTATTTGAATTTTGTTTGTGGCGCTCAGAATGAGACTCTTTGGCGCTCGTTTGTGTTAAATTCAGCTTATCCTGCAACAACTTGGAGATTTCCAGCTGGATGCATTCCAGCCCGTCCACA
>NZ_JBQEPA010000030.1:0-60868 GCF_052056495.1 Phyllobacterium sp. 22229 | reverse complement strand
CGTCCCGGTCAGGAAGCACTGTTCGAAACCTTCCAGCTCTTCCGGCATGATGGCCCGTTCGACAACCTCATAACCGCACACCAGCACGAGCGCGAGCGGCCGCGTGAGCGTGCCGCGCCGCCACAGCATCCACGCGGCTGTCCAGCCGACCAGCAGCATCAGGATGCCGGTACCGGCCATGATGCGGAAGGCAAAGAACAGCGGCAAGACCGGCGGATGATTGCCCGCGAACTGGTCGAGGCCCGGCACGGCACCGGCGGCGCTGTGCCGCAGGATCAGGCTGGCACCATCCGGCACGGCGACCTCGAAACGATTTTCGCGTTTCGCTTCGTCGGGCAGGGCGAACAGCAGCAGCGGCACATGGGAGCGGGTCTGCCAGTTGGCTTCGATGGCGGCGATCTTCTGCGGCTGATATGCCAGCGTGTTCAGCCCATGCTGGGCACCGGCGGCGATCTGCACCGGGATGAGCACCGCCGCGAGATAAACGCCGGTGCGCAGGGCTTTGCCCATGGCATCGCTGCGGTCGCCCAGCAGCCAGCGCAGGGCGGACAGGCCTGAGATCAGAAAGGATACGGTCAGCCCCGATGCCAGCAGCATATGCACGAGCCGGTAGGGCATGGACGGGTTGAAGATGATGGCGGCCCAATCGGTGGCAAAAGCCTTGCCGCCGCGCATCTCGAAACCATCGGGCGTCTGCATCCAGGAATTCAAAACGATGATCCAGAAGGCCGACACGGTCGTGCCGAAGGCGACAAGCAGGGTGGCCAGCGTGTGGACGCGGTTGGACACGCGGCGAAAGCCAAACAGCATGATGCCGAGAAAGGCGGCTTCGAGAAAGAAGGCGGTGAGAATTTCATAGGCCAGCAGCGGACCGGCGATGTTGCCCACCGTTTGCATATAGCCGGGCCAGTTGGTGCCGAACTGAAAGCTCATGGTCACGCCCGACACCACGCCGAAGGCGAAGGACAGGGCGAAAATCTTGACCCAGAAATGGTAGGCCTTCATCCAGCCTTCGTCGCTGGAGCGGCGGTAGCGCAGCTTGAAATACAACAGCACCCAGCCGAGCGCGATGGTGATCGTCGGGAACAGGATATGGAACGAGATATTCGCAGCGAATTGTATTCTCGACAGAATGAACGGATCCATGACGGCGTCCTTTCGCTGCGGACATATGTCACCCGAACGGACTGCGTGAGAAGTAGACATGCTGTCGCGTGCGTGGTTCGACACGCACGATAGCCATGCAAATCGGGCCTTTGCCCTTAAGCCGCGGCGATCAGCCCGCCATAGATATCGAGGTCGACATTGCCGCCGGACAGGACCACGGCAACCGTCTTGCCTCGCAGCTCGTCCGCCCGCGCCGCCACGCCGGCAAGCCCGACGCAGCCGCCGGGCTCGACAATCACCTTGAGGTAGGTGGCCGCATCGCGCATGGCAGCAGCAACCGCTTTATCGGAAACCGCGACGCCGCCCGCCAGGTTCTGCTGGTTGATCGGAAAGGTCAGATCGCCCGGCTGCTGGGTCAGGATCGCATCGCAGATCGAGCGGTAGCCCGGCTCGTTGGCAACCTGCCTGCCAGCCGCCAGCGACCGGCGCAGATCATCGAAATGATCGGGCTCGACACCCCAGATGCGCGTGTGCGGCGA
Source organism: Phyllobacterium sp. 22229 (assembly GCF_052056495.1). NCBI lineage: Bacteria > Pseudomonadati > Pseudomonadota > Alphaproteobacteria > Hyphomicrobiales > Phyllobacteriaceae > Phyllobacterium > Phyllobacterium sp. 22229. Next base: position 59,222 of record NZ_JBQEPA010000030.1, on the reverse strand, counting down.
GCGCGCCTTGACGGCAACGGAAATGCCGCTGATCAGCCCGCCGCCGCCGCTCGGCACGAACAGGTCGTCGAAGACGATGCCGCGTTCCTCCGCCTCGTCGATCAGTTCGATGCCGATGGTGCCCTGCCCGGCCATGATCGCGGGATCGTCATAGGGCGGGACAAGGATCATGCCGCGTCCATTGATATACTCGGCCGCGATATCCTCCCGGCTCTGCTTGTAACGGTCATAGAGCACCACGTCAGCGCCATAGGACCGTGTATTGGCAATTTTCAGCTGCGGTGCATCGGATGGCATGATGATGACAGCCTTGATGCCGAAAAGCTGGGCGGAACTCGCCACGCCCTGCGCATGGTTGCCGGAGGAAAAGGCGACGATGCCGCGCTTGCGCTCGTCCGCCGTCATCTGGCTGATGCGGTTGTAGGCACCGCGGAACTTGAACGAGCCGGTCCGCTGCAGGCATTCCGGCTTGAACAGGATGCGCGCGCCATACTTGTTGTTAAGCGCTTCCGACTCGATCAGCCGGGTGGCGACGAGCTGGCCTTTGAGCCGGATGGCGGCATCGACGATATCGGTATTGGCAATGGCGAACGCGTTCATCATGTCCTCGGCGGTTCAATGGGCGGGTCTGGCCATTCATAGCACCAGCGCAGCGTTTCAGCATCCAAATCATTGTCATCATTGTCGCGGGCGCCTCTTGAAAAGCGCGGCTGCTTTCTATAGTTTAGAATTATTCTAAATTAGGACAGTGCCATGCTCAGCCGCTTCTTCGGTCCCCGCCGCCACGAACTCAACGAATTGTCGGAACAGCAGCTCCTCGCGCTCGCCATTTCATCGGAAGAAGACGATGCGCGGATCTACCTTGCCTATGCCGACGGGCTGCGGGACGATTTCCCGCAAAGCGCCAAAGTCTTCGAGGACATGGCGGAGGAGGAAAACCTGCACCGGCAGGCGCTCATCGACATGCACCGCGAGCGCTTCGGCGACCGCATTCCGCTGATCCGGCGCGAACATGTGCGCGGCTATCTCGAACGCAAGCCGGACTGGCTGGTGCGGCCGCTCGGCATCGACAAGGTGCGCGAGATGGCGGAGAAAATGGAGGAACAGGCCTATCGCTTCTACACGGAAGCGGTGAAGCTGGTCAGCGACGCCTCGACGCGCAAACTGCTCGGGGATCTTGCCATTGCCGAGAAAACCCATGAATCGCTGGCGCACCGGCTGGGCGAGCAGCACACGCCGGATGCGGTGCAGCAGGACGAGAAGCTGACGGAAAAGCGGCAGTTCCTTCTGACCTATGTCCAGCCGGGGCTGGCGGGGCTGATGGATGGCTCCGTCTCGACACTTGCGCCGATTTTTGCAGCGGCCTTTGCAACCCAGGACACCTGGCAGACATTTCTCGTCGGCCTCTCCGCCTCGCTCGGCGCCGGCATCTCGATGGGTTTCACCGAAGCCGCCCATGATGACGGCAAGCTGTCCGGGCGCGGATCGCCGCTGAAGCGCGGTCTTGCCAACGGCCTGATGACGGCGATCGGCGGCCTGGGCCATGCCCTGCCCTATCTGATCCCGGATTTCTGGACGGCCACGACGATCGCCGCACTGGTGGTTTTTGTCGAGCTTTGGGCGATTGCCTATATCCAGCACAAATATATGGAAACGCCGTTCTTCCGGGCGGCGATACAGGTGGTGCTGGGCGGCAGCCTCGTCCTGGCCACGGGCATTCTCATCGGCAATGCGTGATGGCCGGTGGCTGTTAATTTGTCCTGGCGGCGAATCAGAATTCACAAAACCCGGTGGTTAACACCGGGTTTCTTTTTGGCTTTTCAACCGGAAAATGATGCCCTGCCTCAGGTGTTAAAGCTAATTTTCCATGAATTCACCGGGCCTTAACCATCGGTATTCAGCAAGCGTTCATATTTATCGGTTAAATTTTAGCTAAATGATCGCTAAACGATTTTTTCGGGCGATCGAGATTCAGGAAATGAAGATATGACCATGCTCGTTCAGCTGCGCGATACGCTTCGCGTCGTCCGTGAATTCATTGTACCGTCCTACCGGCCGGAACGCCATTACATGCGCGGCCCCGGCCCCGCCTGTGCACAGCGCAACCACGGTCAGGCATGATGGTAAACGCGCGCGTCAGACGGAGCCTCATCACGGGCTCGCAAGCCATAGTCACGCATAACAGCCGCAATCCGCAGCCGGTAACCGGCAAAGATTTCGGCGCGGCCTGCGCTCTGGGCAGCGCGATGTTCCTCGGTCTGGCGCCAAGCCGCAACTGAGGCTTCGTCGCGCCAGAACGACAGGGAGAGATAACGGTTCTCATTGGCAAGGCTACGGAACCGTTCGACGGAAATGAAGCCGTCCATCTTTTCCAGAAGCGGGCGCAGATTGGCCGCCCGCTCGAAATAGTCCCCCTCGCGGCCTTCCCTCGGCTCGACTTCGAAAATCACAGCAATCATCGGATCAGCCCTCCATTGTTGCCCGTCACGCGGCGCAGGAACGTGCGATCCTCGCGGCGGATGAATTTCCGTTCGCGTGAAAATTCGTAATTGGCGCGGCCAAGCGGATCGTCCGCCAGTTTTGCGCGGTAGGCCTCATAGGCCGCCAGATTCTCGATGGTGTAAATCCCGTAGGCCAATGTGGCCGAGCCCTCATGCGGAGCGAAATAGCCGATCAGATCGGCACCGCAGCGCGGGATCGCCTCGTTCCAGCTGCGTGCATAGTGTTCGAATGCATCCTTCTGGTAGGGGTCGATCTCATATTTGATAATGCAGGTGATGCTCATGACAGCCGCTCCTTTGCGTGGACTGGCCTGTTTTAGAGCCGCCGGATCACCCGATGCTTCGATGACGGCCGAACTGTCATGACTGAAAACAATCAGCCCCGCCGCGCATTTGGCGCGCGGCGAGGCTGATTGCAAAACAGTATCTGTTCTATCAGGCGTCGAGGCCGTCGAAGAGTGCCGTCGACAGATAGCGTTCGGCAAAGGACGGAATGATCACGACGATATTCTTGCCCTTGTTCTCCGGACGCTTGCCGAGTTCGATGGCCGCCGTCAGCGCGGCACCGGAGGAAATGCCGACCGGCACGCCTTCGAGCTTGGCGACCAGACGGGCATAGGTAAAGGCATCCTCGTTGGAAACCTGAATGACCTCGTCATAGATGTGCGTGTCGAGCACCTGCGGCGCGAAACCGGCGCCGATGCCCTGGATCTTGTGCGGACCGGGATTGCCGCCTGATAGAACCGGCGAATCCTTCGGCTCGACCGCCACGATGCGCACATCCGGCTTGCGCCGCTTCAGCACCTGGCCGACACCGGTGATGGTGCCGCCGGTGCCGATGCCCGACACAAAGACATCGACCTTGCCGTCCGTATCGTTCCAGATTTCCTCGGCCGTCGTCTTGCGGTGAATCTCGGGGTTGGCCGGATTGTCGAACTGGCCGGGAATGATGGCGTCCGGCGTGGTTTCCACCAGTTCATTGGCCTTGGCGATGGCGCCCTTCATGCCCTTGGCGCCCTCGGTCAGCACCAGTTCGGCGCCGAGCAGCTTGAGCATCTTGCGGCGCTCGACCGACATGGTTTCCGGCATGGTGAGGATGAGGCGGTAGCCCTTGGCGGCGGCGGCAAACGCCAGCGCGATACCGGTATTGCCCGAGGTCGGCTCGACGAATGTCGTCTTGCCCGGCGTCGCCTTGCCCTGGGCTTCCAGCGACTCGATCAGCGCGACACCAATGCGGTCCTTGACGCTGGCGATCGGATTGAAGAATTCGAGCTTGGCCAGCAGATTGGCTTCGACGCCCTGGTCCTTTGCCAGCTTATCAAGACGGATAATCGGCGTATCGCCGATGGTATCGACAATGGAATTGTAGATACGGCCGCGGCCGGGTTTGCGCGCATCACTCGTGCTCATGGAAATGCTCCCTCAATTGCTGTGGCAGCCATCTTATGGCGTGAGCTTGAAAATTCATAGTCGATCCCATGCATAAACAGCCCGATCACGGGAATTTCATGCCAATATGCATATCGTATTAGAATAAAATTCTACGATCAGGATGCCCGGCCGGCGATGGCAAGGGCGGCGCCCGCCATGCATGCGGCGGCGGTGCGGTTCAGCCGTTTCAGCGCGCGCGGCGATTGCAGGAACCAGCGCGCCTTGGACGCAAGCGCGAGATAGGGCACCAGCACGACAAGCAGCGTCACAATCGTCACGCAGGCCAGCAGCGCATAATCGGCCGGGGTAATGGCGTGCAGATCGATCAGCGTCGGCGTCAGGGCGATGTAGAAGATCATGGTCTTGGGGTTGCCAAGGGTGACGGCAAGTCCGGAAAGCACGCTGGCAAGAGCCCCGCCGCTGCCGCGCCTGGCTTCAATCTTTTCGGCGGAGATTCCCGCGGTCCAGAAACTCCAGGCGAGATAGGTGAGATAGGCCACACCCGCCCATTTGATCAGCAGAAACAGTGTTCCGAAGGTCTGCGCCACCATGGAAAGACCGAGCACCACGGCCGTCAGATAGGTCAGATCGCCAAGGACGAGACCAAGCGACATGAACAGGGCCGAGCGGAAACCGGAGCCGAGGGCCCGCGCGATGAGGGCGGTGAGGCCAGGCCCGGGAATGGCGGCGGCAATGGCAAGGGCGCCCGAATAGGCGATGAAACCGGCAAGTGTCATGATCACTCTCTGCGTGAAGTGTGTGCGGCGGGACAATACGCCGATTTTCCGCGCAGGCAATCGGGTTTGAATGTTTGTGCTTTGAAGGCCGAATTCAGTGGGCCGGACTGTGGAAGTGCATGATGATTTCTTTCAGGTCCTCATAAAGGTCCGGATTTTCGGCGACGGTATTGAGAGGTGAACAGCGTTTGACTGCGCGAACTGCGCTTTCGGCCAATGATTTGAAAAATTCGCCCTTTTGAGGCTTCAGAATTTCCGGCGTGCCAACTATCGAGCCATCCTTTGCAAGCTGAAACTTCACTGTCACTTCCAATGGCTGATTTTTGGGCGCAACCGGCGGGAGCCAGCACCGCGTCACCGCCATTCTCAACTGTTCAGCAAGCTGCATGATCCTTGGATCGGCCGGCTTCTTGTCCTCGGCATGAACCGGTGCAGTTGCGATCAAAAGTGAAAAACACGCTGCGCCTGCAATCCGTCCGAGCATGGTCACTTCCCTCTAGAGAACCAGAAACCCCTGTCCGAGCGGATCATCGTCTTCCACGATGAACTCCGCCTTGCCGCTGTAATAGGCGTGGCCGGAGACGCGCGCCGTAATGGCGTCGAACGGTCCCGCCCTGGTGAGCGAGGCGACAGCCCCGGCAAAGCGTGAACCGACAATGCTTTCGAAAATCCGCGCTTCGGTGGCATGAATCTGGCCCTTGGCGTGCATGGCGGCGAGCCGCGCGGTCACGCCCGACCCCGTCGGCGAGCGGTCGAGCTGCGCATCGGCGAAAATGCAGACATTTTCTGTCGGCGCCTCCGACCAGTTGTCGAGACCGTCAGTGAGGATGGAACCATAGAGGAAGGCAAGGTCGCTGTGATCCGGGTGCGCCAGCGGCACGGCATCTTTCACCGCTTCGGTGAGCAATGTCGCCGCCTCGATGAATTTGCGGGCGGGATCGCGGCCGAATTCAAGGCCGAACTGGCCGCAATGGGCGAGCGCATAATAGGCGCCGCCATAGGCCACGTCGAACGTCACGTCGCCATAGGGCGGCAGATGGATGGTCCGGTCCCCGGCAAACAGAAAGGCCGGGACGCTTTCGAAGGACACGCTGGCGGATTTGCCGTCCTTCACCTCGACGGAAGCGACCACCATGCCGCAGGGGCATTCGATGCGAACCGTGGTGACCGGCTCGACCTTCTCCACGAGGCCATAATCGACGGCATAGCGGCCAAGCGCGATGATGGCGTGGCCGCACATGGTCGAATAGCCCTCATTGTGCATGAACAGCACGGCAAGATCGGCGCCCGGCAGGTTCGGCTCGACCAGCAGCGCGCCATACATGTCGAAATGACCGCGCGGCTCGAACATCAGGATTTTGCGCAAGGCGTCGAGATTGTCCCTGACATAGGCGCGCTTTTCCAGGATCGTGCCCTTCGGCAGCGCGGGATAGCCACCGGTGATGATGCGCAGGGGCTCGCCGCCCGTATGCATGTCGATGACGCTGAGCGGCGCGGCCATCAGGCAATGCCCAGAAGCGCGGGCAGCTTGCGCATATCGTCAAAGAGGATGCCGCCCGCGGCGGCAAGCCCTTCGTGATCGGCGTGCTCGTCGCCGCAATAGGAAAACACCCGCATGCCGGCGGCCGTTCCCGCCGTTGTTCCCGCCACGCTGTCCTCGATCACCACGGAGCGGGACGGCTCGAAACCCATCTGCTGCGCAGCATGCAGAAACAGATCGGGAAAAGGCTTGCCGCGCGCCACCATGGATGCACTGTAGAGCACATCGTGGAAATGGCCGATCAGGCCGGTTTTTCCGAGCGTCAGGTGCATTTTTTCCACATTGGCGGAAGAGGCCACGCAGTAGGAGAGTTGCGCTTCCTTCACGGCATCGATGACCGTTTCGATATGCGGGATGGCATCGACGCCGTTTTCAAAAATGACGGGAATGGCCTGATACCAGCGCTCGACAAAATCGTCGCCAAGCCTATAGCCTTGCGCCTCGACCTTCTCCTTCACCGCGCGCATCGGCATGCCGCAGAGGGTCTTGCGCGCCTCATCGAAGGTGATGGGATAGCCCGCGGCATTGAGCATCTTGATCAGGTGCCGATTGGCAAGGGCTTCGGTATCGACCAGGACCCCGTCACAGTCGAAAATCACCAGGTCGGGGCGTGTCATGATTAAATGTCCTTGTCTGCGTCCTGTGCGTAAAGCTTCTGCAGCTCCCCGAACGTCACGCCGGTTTTTGAAAATTCGAAGGTGCCCTTGTCAAGCACTTCGCGGGCCGCATCGCGGATGGCGGTGAAGGCGGCGGTGGTCAGCCGCGGCCCGAGCGAAACGCGGCGCACGCCGGCGGATTTCAGCGCGCTGACACTCAATGACGCCGGTGCCAGAACGCTGACAGGCTTCGACACGGCGGCACAGATGGTGCGGATGCTCTCGAGATCCGAAATACCAGGCGCAAAAAGCACGTCGGCACCGGCCCGCTCGAACGCCTGCAGCCGCTTGATCGTGTCATCGAGATCGGCGCGGCCATGCAGGAAATTCTCGGCACGCGCCGTGAAGACAAAATCGCTTTTCAGCGCCCGTGCGGCTTCGGCCGCCGCATAGACGCGCTCGACCGCATGGTCGAAATCATAGATCGGCTTGTCCGGATCGCCGGAAAAATCCTCGATGGAGCAACCGGCAAGACCGGCGGCCTCGGCGGCGAAGATGGTCTCGCCGGCGCTGTCGGCGCTGTCGCCCTTGCCCTTTTCCAGATCGCCGGAGATGGGCAGGTCCGTTGCCGCCACGAGATCGCGGCAATGCTGCATCATGACATCGAAGGTGACGCCGCCATCGGGCAGCGCGCGCGAAAAAGCAAAACCGGCGCTGCTGGTGGCCAGCGCCTTGAAGCCGAGCGACGCCAGGAACCGGGTGGTGCCGGGATCCCATGGATTGGGCATCAGCAGTATTTCCGGCCCCTGATGCAGCTGACGGAAAACCTTGCCCCTGTCCATGTTGTCCTCCTGCGACTACGACGTGCCCGTTGACCCGAACCCTCCGGCACCGCGTGCCGTTTCGCTGGCATGCTGCCGTTCTTCAACCTCGAGCTGAACGACCGGCGCCAGCACGACCTGCGCGATACGCATGCCGCGCTCGACGTAGAAGTCGTCATCTCCAAGATTGATCAGGATTACTTTTACCTCACCCCGGTAGTCGGAATCAATGGTCCCCGGCGTGTTGAGGCAGGTAATTCCATGCTTGAGGGCAAGGCCGGACCGCGGCCTCACCTGCGCTTCATAGCCCTGCGGGATCTCGAAGACGAGGCCGGTCGGCACCAGGGCCCTGCGGCCGGGCAAAAGCAGCAGTGGACGGTCCGCGGGCACGGCGGCGCGCAGGTCCATTCCGGCCGAGCCGGTGGTTTCATAGGCGGGCAAGTCAAGGTCCTGCCCATGCGGCAACCGGACAAGACCGAGAGCGGGATGCACGTGACGTGCGGAATCGGATGATTGAGACATGAGACCACCTTTTTCACCAGTCCGCCGGATTGGTCAACTCACAAGATTTGTCCCGATCATTGTTTACACACAATCTCTTTCTAGCAGTGGCGGAGCCTGACGATTCCCAAGCGCGGCGCGACGCGCTATTGTCAGTCGCATCAAGAGTGAATCGGGTGAATCATGTGTCGATGGGCAGCCTATCTCGGACCTCAGCTTTATCTCGAAGATGTCATCGCCTCCCCATGCCATTCGCTGATCGCCCAGAGCCATGATGCGCATGAGGCCAAGACCCGCACCAATGGCGACGGTTTTGGCGTTGCCTGGTATGGCGAGCGGCCGGAACCCGGCCTTTACCGCGATATCCTGCCCGCCTGGTCCGACCAAAACCTGAAGAGCCTGTCGCGGCAAATCCGGTCGCACCTGTTTCTCGCCCATGTGCGCGCCTCCACCGGCGGTTCGACCAGCCGAACCAATTGCCATCCGTTCGTCTCGGGCCAGTGGAGTTTCATGCACAATGGGCAGATCGGCCATTTCGACCGGCTGCGGCGCGGGCTGGAAGCCAAGCTCGACGATGCGCTCTATGTGCAGAAGCTGGGATCGACGGATTCGGAGCTGATTTTCCTGCTGATGCTGCAATACGGCCTCGACAGGGACCCGGCACAATCGCTGGTGGAGACGGTCAATGTCATCACCGCCGAAGCAGAGCGCGCCGGCGTGCCGCCCTTCATCCGGCTGACGGCGGCATTTTCCGACGGGTCACAGCTCTACGCGGTGCGCTACGCCACCGACCGCTTTGCCCCGACGCTCTATACGGCAACACTTTCGCCGAGCGCGGGCCTGTGCGTCGTCTCGGAGCCGCTGGACGGCGAGGCGGAAAACTGGATGCCGGTGCCGCCGAACAGTTTCGTCACGGTCAAGAACAGCAAACGCATCGCCATCGAGCCGTTCATGGCACAGGAAAAGTCCGGCCCGGTGCTGGAGAAAGCGTAAATTTCAAAATCTTGACTACGCCGCTTTGTCGGCTTTGCGCTTGAGCGCGACGATCCTGTCGATTTCAGCCCGCTTGTTGCGGGTTTCGATCTTGAGATCGTAGGACATCTGCATGTTCAGCCAGAACTCCGCCGACGTGTTGAAATATTTTCCGAGCCGCAACGCCGTATCGGGACTGACTGCCGTTTTTTCCGCGACCAGACGCTCGATGCGCGTGCGTGGAACATGCAGCGCTTTCGCCAAGGCACCGGCGCTCATCTTCAAGGGTTCGAGAAACTCTTCCCGAATAATTTCACCGGGATGAATAGGGGGTAAACCGTTTTTTCCCAACATGCTTTTTCCTTCCGCAATCAATACCTAGTGATAGTCTGTAATTTCGACCTGCTTGGCACCCGCCTCTGTCCAAATGAAACAGACGCGCCATTGGTCATTGATACGGATCGAATGCTGTCCTTTTCGATCACCGCGAAGCGCCTCCAACCGATTGGCAGGCGGCGCAAGGAGATCTCTGAGCGAGGTCGCATGCTGGAGCATGGTGAGCTTGCGACGGGCGCGTTGCAGCATGATTTCCGGAAACCCTCTCGGAGCCTCCCCATGTAAAATCGCCTCCGTCCATTTGTCCTTGAATGAACATATCATTATCGCCTCAAATGCAGCTATTTTACCGCCGCTCATTCACCGGTCAAACAAAATGTATCACGCCGCGATACAACCTTGGTATAAGACGCCTTGGAATTGACAGTCGACGGCGGGGTCTGCGGCTGATAGAAGGCGCGCAACCCTACGATTATGAAATTTGAGCCGCTTCATGTCTTCTGCCGACCATCCCGTTTCCAAACGCCGTACCTTTGCGATCATCGCGCACCCGGACGCCGGTAAAACCACGCTGACCGAAAAGCTGCTGCTGTTCGGCGGAGCCATCCAGCTCGCCGGCGAGGTCAAGGCCAAGAAGGACCGCATCCAGACCCGCTCCGACTGGATGAACATCGAACGGGACCGCGGCATCTCGGTCGTCACCTCGGTGATGACCTTCGAGTACAAGGACTGCATCTTCAACCTTCTGGATACGCCCGGTCACGAAGACTTCGCCGACGACACCTACCGCACGCTCACCGCCGTCGACAGCGCCGTCATGGTCATCGATGCCGCCAAGGGTATCGAGGCGCGGACGCTGAAGCTCTTCGAAGTCTGCCGCATGCGCGATATTCCGATCGTTACCTTCGTCAACAAGATGGACCGGGAAAGCCGCGACCCCTACGAAATCCTCGACGAGATCGAACAGAAGCTGGCGCTCGACACCGCGCCGATCACCTGGCCGATCGGCCGCGGCAAGAGCTTTGCCGGCACCTACAACCTTAAGGACAATACCGTGCGGCGGCGCGACGAAGAGGAAACACCGACCCCGGTCAACGGACCGGACGCGTCCGGTGCCTCCGGCCTGCTGCCCGAAAACGAACGGCAGGCATGGATCGACGAGGTAACGCTGGCGCGCGACGCCTGCAATCCCTTCGATCTGCAATCATTCCGCGAAGGTCACATGACGCCGGTCTATTTCGGCTCGGCGCTGCGCAATTACGGCGTGCGCGACCTGATCGAAGCCTTCTGCGATTTCGGACCGAGCCCGCGCGCGCAGGATGCCGATATCCGCCGCGTGGAAGCGACCGAAGACAAGATGACCGGGTTTGTCTTCAAGATCCAGGCCAATATGGACCCGAACCACCGCGACCGCATCGCCTTCCTGCGCGTCTGTTCCGGCAAGCTGTCGCGCGGCATGAAAGCCAAACTGGTGCGCACCGGCAAGCCGATGAGCCTGTCGGCGCCGCAATTCTTCTTCGCCCGCAGCCGCCAGATCGCCGACGAGGCCTGGGCCGGCGATGTGGTGGGCATTCCCAACCATGGCACCTTGCGCATCGGCGACACACTGACGGAAGGCGAAGACATCCTGTTCCGCGGCGTGCCGAACTTTGCCCCGGAAATCCTGCGCCGCGTGCGGCTCGACGATGCGATGAAGGCGAAGAAACTGCGCGAGGCGCTGCAGCAGATGGCGGAAGAAGGCGTTGTCCAGCTGTTCCTGCCCGATGACGGTTCGCCCGCCATCGTCGGCGTGGTCGGCGCCCTGCAGATCGACGTCCTGACCGAACGCCTGAAGGTCGAGTACACCTTGCCCGTCGGCTTCGAGCCCGCGCGCTTCACCATCGCGCGCTGGATCTCGGCCGATGATCCGGCGGAGCTGCAGCGCTTCATCAATGCGCACCGGGCCGATATCGCCCACGATCTCGACAATGATCCGGTGTTCCTGGCGCAGAATTCCTTCTCGCTGTCCTATGAGGCGGAGCGCTGGAAGGCCATCCGCTTTGCCGCGATCAAGGATTATCAGGTGCGCGAAAAAGCCGCCTGAACCAGACTTTTCTTTAACCCGACTGACCGCCATCCACGTCCCTGCAGACTGCCTGCGGGGATTGGACCGGCTTTGCCCTGATCGGCCTTGCGAATTTATTCAACCAAGTGGTTGACAATTGAAATTGCGCGTCTATATTAAACCTTATGGTTGAATATGACACTCCCACACTCGACGCCGTTTTCCATGCCCTCTCCGACCCGACACGGAGAGCCATGCTGCACCGCCTGTCGACCCACGAACGCACCGTCAGCGAGCTGGCGACGCCGTTCAACATGTCGCTGGCCGGCGCATCCAAGCACATCAAGGTGCTCGAGGCGGCGGGGCTGGTGCGGCGTCACGTGCAGGGCCGGACCCACATCTGTGCCCTGCAGGCGGCGCGCCTCGCCGAAGCGCAGGAATGGCTGCGCTATTACGAGCAGTTCTGGGACGAGCGGCTCGACGATCTGGAAGACATTCTGCGCGCGGAGGACCGCGCGCTTGCCGACACGGCAAAACACGGGCCCCGCAAGGTGCCCAAATCCAAACCGGATACCAAGGAGTAGAACAATGAGCCTGCATCAGGGAAACGACCAGCTTGGCATTGCCACCGCACCGCGCACCGTTCGCATCGAACGGCTGCTCCCCGGCCCGGTGGAGCGCGTATGGGCCTATCTCACCGACTCGGAAAAGCGCGGCAAATGGCTCGCCAAAGGGCCGATGGCGGACCACGCCGGCGGACCGGTGGAACTGACCTTCCGCCATTCCGAACTGTCCACCGCGCCCACCCCGGAAAAATACCGGAAATATGAAGGCCACCGGAATGTCGGGAAAGTCATACGGTGCGAGCCGCCGGCATACCTGTCCTTCACCTGGGAAGAAGGCAATGGCGCGGCGTCGGAAGTGAGCTTCGAGTTGCAGGCGGCGGGCGGCGACACGCTGCTGACCCTCACCCACAGCCGCCTTGCCGATCATGGCGCCATGGTCAGCGTCGCCAGCGGCTGGCACACGCATCTGAGCGTGCTGATCAACGTGCTCAACGGGGCTGAAACCGCGGATTTCTGGTCAAAGCTGGAGCACCTCGAGGCAGAATATGACAGGGCGCTGCCCGCATGACATTTTTACTGCGTCAACGCGAACGCACCGCATTCACGGAAGGATGACCTCGCATGAAACCGCGCTATGAAGGCAACCACAACATTGCCATGAAAGTTCCGCCCCACCAGTATGAGGCAACGGTTGCCTTCTACCGCGACGTGATCGGCCTGAAGCCCCTCGACAATCACCCTCCGCATATCGGGTTCCATTTCGGCTCGAACCAGTTGTGGATCGACCGGGTGCCCGGCATGAGCCAGGCCGAGCTGTGGCTGGAGATTGCCGCCGACGATGCCGGTGCGGCGGCAGTTCACCTGAACGCTGCCGGCGTCGTCCGCTGCGATGAAATCGAGCCGCTGCCGGACGGCCACCGGGATTTCTGGATCACCAGTCCCTGCCAGATCGTCCATCACATATCGCAGAAGGGCGAGGGGTGGTAGGCGGCGGCCAGTTATTGCCCGGTCAGCGCTTGAACCTGCGCTCGAGCAGCAGGACCGTTTCCCCGGTGTAGTCAACCTCGCCGATCCGGGCAAACCCGGTCTTTTCCGCCACCCGGACGGAGGCGGCATTCTCCGGCGAGATGATGCACAGGGCCCGCTCCTGTCTGAAAAAACCGTCGCCCCATGCCGCGGCTGCCGCAAGCGCTTCACTGGCATAGCCCTTGCCGTGGATTTCCGGCGCGAGAACCCAGCCCATTTCAGGCGTGTCGCCGAAGGGCGGCTCGATGTCACGCAGGAAATTGGCAAAGCCGATATCGCCGACATAGCGGCCGGTGGCCTTGTCTTCGACCGCCCAGAACCCATAACCGTTCAGGGCCCAGAGACCGGCATATTTGAGCAGCCGGCCCCAGGACGCCTCGCGCGTCGACGGCTTGCCCGAAATGAATTCATAAACCGCCGGTTGCGTCCACAGGCTGTGCAGGGCTTCAAAATCCTCCAGCCCGTGCGCGCGCAGAATGAGGCGTTCGGTTTCAACGATAGGCGTAGCAGTCATGGGGATTCCATCTTGAACAATGACATGGCTTTTCTGAAGATTATCGCGCATCAAGTCAAACGGCTTTTAACGTAAGCATATACTTACGCTTTGGCGGCGCCGCGTCAGACCTCGATCGTCTGCAGCGCCGCGGCGATCCGGGCTGCCAGCCGCTCCGCCACCTCCTCCTTGCTCATGTCGGGCCATTCTTCGACGCCGGAACGCGTGACGATGCGCACGGCATTGCGGTCGCCGCCCATCACGCCGGTGGTGTGGCTGACATCATTGGCAACGATCCAGTCGGCGCCTTTCTTGTCGAGCTTCTTGCGCGCATTGGCGAGCAGGTCCTGGGTTTCCGCCGCGAAGCCCACAACAAGATGCGGCCGCTGTTTGCTGTGCCCGACCCCGGCAAGAATATCGGGATTTTCCACCATCTGCAGGGCTGGCGCCGCCGCGCCGGGCTGCTTCTTGATCTTCTCGCCCGCCTCACTTGCCGTACGCCAGTCGGCGACCGCCGCAACCATGACCGCCGCATCGGCAGGCAGCAGCAGCTCCACGGCATCGCGCATGTCGCGGGCGGATTCCACATGGGTGACCGACACGCCCTCGGGGTCGGCAATGGTCACCGGCCCGGAGACCAGATGCACGGTTGCACCCAGCCGCGCCAGCGCAGCGGCGATGGCATGGCCCTGTTTGCCGGAAGAACGGTTGGCGATATAGCGCACGGGATCGATGGGCTCATGCGTCGGGCCGGAGGTCATGACAATGGTCTTGCCGGCAAGCGGTTTCGGCCCGACATCCAGCAGCTTTTCAATTGCGGCGACGATCTCCAGCGGTTCGGCCATGCGCCCGGCACCCGCCTCGCCGCTTTCGGCCATCTCGCCGCTGTTCGGCCCGACAAAGCGGATGCCGTCATTGGCAAGGGTCGTGCGGTTGCGCCGGGTTGCCGGATGCGCCCACATTTTCGGATTCATGGCCGGGGCGATCAGCACGGGCTTGTCGGTGGCCAGCAGCACCGCCGAGGCGAGATCATTGGCCAGACCGCCCGCCATTTTTGCCATCAGATCCGCCGTTGCCGGGGCAACGACAATGATATCCGCTTCGCGGGACAGGCGGATATGCCCGACATCGTGCTCATCCTCACGGGAGAACAGGCCGGTGAAAACCTTGTCTGCGGCCAGTGCACCGACGGACAGCGGCGTGACAAACTCCTCCGCCGCCTTGGTCAGCACCGGGCGCACATGCGCGCCGCGCTCGCGCAGGCGGCGGATGAGGTCGAGACATTTATAGGCGGCAATGCCGCCGCCGATGATGAGAAGAATATGCCGCCCGCCGAGCGTTCCGGTTGCCAGTCCTGATGAGGGCGCCGGGACCTGGGTGATGGAAGGGCTGGCATGCAGATCCAGCGCTGCAAGGAGAAGGCGCACTTCCTCCTCCATCGACCGGCCATGGGCAGCGGCGCGCAGCCGCAGCTTTTCCTTGGTTGCGTCATCGAGATTGCGGATGGTGATGCTGGCCATATGATTGCACTCCGAGAACAAAGACTGCATAAAATGCAATCATTGCAATCATATTAGCGCAGAAAATCTCAAAAAAGAAGCTTATAAGTGATGGCGACCAGACAGACTGCAATCACCCCGAGAGCAATACGGCCAGAGCGTGTATGCCGCGCCTCCGCCTTGCCGATGGCCTTTGCCGTCTCGTCGTCGAAGCGGAAGCCCTGCTCCGCCATCCGGTCCATCTCCTTCGACAGGCGGTCAGCGCGCGCCACCAGTTCGGGTGCCTGACGGGCGAGGTGCAGCAGGGCACCAACACCCTCGCGCGCATCGCCAAGAATTCCCTGCGGGCCGAGATTGCGGCGGATCCAGTCACCGACGACAGGTTCGGACGCTTTCCACATGTTGAAATGCGGATCGAGCGTGCGGGAGACGCCTTCCACCACCACCATGGTCTTTTGCAGCATGACCAGTTCCGGCCGGGTCTCCATGTCGAAAAGCTCGGTGACCTCGAACAACAGGGTCAGCAGTTTGGCCATGGAAATGGTTTCGGCGGGCTGGCCATGGATGGGCTCGCCAATGGCGCGGATGGCCTGGGCAAAACTCGCCACGTCGTGGTGATGCGGCACATAGCCCGCCTCGAAATGCACCTCGGCGACACGGACATAGTCGCGCGTGATGAAGCCGTAGAGGATTTCGGCGAGGAAACGCCGCTCCTTCTTGCCAAGCCGCCCGGTGATGCCGAAATCCACGGCAACGATATGCCCGCGATCATCGACGAACATGTTGCCGGGGTGCATGTCGGCATGAAAGAACCCATCCCGCAATGTGTGACGCAGGAAGGACTGGATCAGTGTTTCGGCAAGGCCGACAAGATTGTGGCCAGCGGCGCGCAGGCCATCGATATCCGACATCTTGATGCCGTCGATCCATTCGAGCGTCAGCACATCGCGCCCGGTGCGCTCCCAGTCGACAGTCGGCACGCGGAAGCCCGGATCGTCCTTGGTATTCTCGCCGATTTCCGAAAGCGCGGCGGCTTCCAGCCGCAGATCCATCTCGATGCGCGTCGTCTGCGCCAGAGTGCGCGTCACTTCGATCGGACGCAGGCGGCGCGTGGCAGGCACGTAGCGCTCCTGCCACTTTGCCACGAGGAAGAAGCTTTCCAGATCATTGTTGAAGCGCTGGCGCACACCCGGCCGGACAACCTTGACGGCAACCTTGCGGTCCTCGCCGCCCGTCCTGACATAGGCGGGATGGACCTGCGCAATCGATGCAGCGGCGATGGGTTCGCCGAGATTGACATAGAGATCGCCGACGGGACGGCCGAGCGATCCCTCGATGGCCTTGACCGACGCTTCCATCGGGAAGAAATCCAGCTGATCCTGCAACAGCGCCAGATCGTCGGCCACTTCGGTGCCGACGACATCGGGCCGCGTTGCCAGGAACTGGCCCAGCTTGACATAGGACGGCCCGAGCTTGTTGATGGCGCGCGACATGCGCTCGGAGCGGCGGGCCGTGCGGGCGCGCCGCCTTGCCAGCAGCCCGGCGATGCGGTGGCCGAATGCGGGAAGGCCGCTCAGGCCTTCGGCGGGCAGTGCGGAAATAACGCCTTCGCGCGTCATGATCCATCCAGCCCGGATCAGGCGAAATGTTGCGGTAAGCTTACTCATTCAGAACGTCACAATTTCCAGCCGGAATGCAGGGCAGCGATACCGCCGGTAAAGTTGCGCCAGCTCACCCGCTCGAAACCTGCCGTGCGGATCATCTCGGCGAAATCCGCCTGCCGGGGGAATTTGCGGATGGATTCCACCAGATACTGGTAGGAATCCGCATCCCCCGTGACCGCCTTGCCGATTTTCGGAATCGCATTGAACGACCAGGCGTCGTAAATCTTGTCGAGAAGCGGCAGTTCCACCTCGGAAAATTCCAGGCAGAGGAAGCGTCCGCCCGGCTTCAGCACGCGATAGGCTTCCGCCAGAGCGCGGTCGATATGCGGCACATTGCGGATGCCGAAGGCGATGGTATAGGCGTCGAAGCTGGCATTCTCGAATGGCAGTTCCTCGGCATTGGCTTCGACAAACTCGGTATTGTCGGCAAGGCCCTTTTTCGCCGCGCGGTCGCGGCCGACACCCAGCATCGAGCCGTTGATGTCGAGCACGGTGGCATGGGCATTGCGATTGGAGGCCTCGACGATGCGGAAGGCGATATCGCCCGTACCGCCGGCGACATCGAGTGTCTTCCAGTTCGACGTCTTGGACGGCGCAAGCCAGGCAATCATCGAATCTTTCCAGACGCGGTGCAGGCCGCCGGACATCAGATCGTTCATCACATCGTAGCGCTTGGCGACGCGGTGAAACACGTCGTTGACGCGTGTCTGCTTTTCTCCGTCGCCGACATCCTGAAAACCGAAGGATGTTTCCATGCCGCCATGGGCACCGGTGCGTTGCTGGCTCATTGTGCTACCTGCTGATCTCTTTTGCGGGCGGAGCATAGAAGATTGAAACGCAGAAGGCTATTGTCTGTTGCGCGATGAAGCGACGCGCTGCACATTTTGTCGAATGGAGACCGCCCATGGTGTTGAAGGCCGAACTGCATTGCCACGTCGAAGGTGCCGCCTCTCCCGCCCTCGTTGCGCGAAAAGCCGCCAAGTATGGCGCCGATGTTTCCGCCTTTATCGTTGACGGCAGATTTGTCTGGCACGATTTCACCTCCTTCCTGCGCGCCTATGATCAGGCCTCGGCGCTGTTCCGCACGCAGGAGGATTATGCTGACCTGACCGAGGATTACCTGTTGGCGCTCAGCGCGCAGGACGCGATCTATTCGGAAGTGTTCATCTCCACCGACCATGCCATCAGCGCGGGACTTTCGCCGCGCGCCTACATAGAAGGGCTGGCGGAAGGCATGCGGCGCGCCAAGGCGGCCACCGGCATCGAATCGCGCATGATCGCCACGGGCCTGCGCCACAAGGGGCCGGATGCGGTCATGGAAGCGGCACGATACATCGCCGAAAACCCGCATCCGCTGGTGACCGGGTTCGGCATGGCCGGTGATGAACGCATGCACCATCCCAGGGATTTTGCCCGGGCTTTCGATGTGGCCCGCGACGCCGGCCTCGGCATCACCGTGCATGCGGGCGAACTTTCCGGCTGGGAAAGCGTGGCCAATGCGCTCGACGCGATCAGGCCGTCGCGCATCGGCCATGGGGTGCGCGCCATCGAGAATCCCGATCTGGTGCGGCGGCTGGCGGAAGAACAAATCCTTCTGGAATGCTGCCCCGGCTCCAATATTTCGCTGCAGGTCTACGCCGATTTCCCGTCCCATCCTTTTCCGGCACTGGCCAGGGCCGGGGTGCCGGTCACGCTCAATTCCGACGACCCGCCCTATTTCCACACGGACCTTGCGCGGGAGTACGATATCGCCGCCGCGTTTTTCGGCTGTGACGACGGCGCCCTGACAGAGATCACGCGGACAGCCCTCAAGGCAGCCTATGTGGATGAAACCACGCGAAACACCCTGATTGAGCGCCTCGACGCCGACAAAACTGTGCGTGCAGGGGATGCGGACTTTGCGGGATCGGTTGCGAGCAGCTAAGGTCGGGGAAAATTCGAGTAGGAGTTCTCCATGGGCGTTACGATCGTTTCCCATCCGCTTGTCCAGCACAAGCTCACCATCATGCGCGACAAGGATACATCCACGGCGGGATTCCGGCGGCTGCTCAAGGAAATATCGCTGCTGCTGTGCTACGAGGTCACGCGCGATCTCGAACTGACCACCATCCGCATCCAGACGCCGATGATGGAAATGGATGCGCCGGTGCTCGAAGGCAAGAAGCTGGTCTTCGCCTCGATCCTGCGCGCGGGCAATGGCCTACTTGAAGGCATGCTCGATCTGGTACCCGCTGCGCGTGTGGCGCATATCGGCCTCTACCGCGACCACGACACGCTGCAGCCAGTGGAATATTACTTCAAGGCACCCGAAGATATCGTCAACCGGCTGATCATCGTTGTCGATCCGATGCTGGCGACCGCCAATTCGGCCATCGCGGCAATCCAGAAGCTGAAGGATCGCGGCGCAACCAATATCCGCTTCCTCTGCCTGCTTGCGGCACCCGAAGGCATCGAGCGCTTCACCAAGGCCCATCCCGATGTGCCGGTGTTCACGGCGGCCATCGACAGCCACCTGAATGAAAAGGGCTATATCATGCCGGGTCTCGGCGATGCCGGTGACCGGATGTACGGCACGAAATAGGGTTCATCCGCCGATGCGGCGCAGGACAGGATTGACCGTGCGCGGCTTGCGGCCGGAAAAGCCATAAGCGGCAAGAATGGCGCGGGCAGCCGCCTCGGCATCGCCCTGGCTGCGCGCATGCACAAGGGCAATCGGATCACCCGTTTCCATCAGCGCACCGACCGGCTGCAGCGCCGTGATGCCCACCGCGTGGTCAACCGGGTCCTGCGGACGGATGCGCCCGCCGCCGAGCGTGACAACGGCGACACCAACCGCCCGTGTTTCCACCGACGCGACATAGCCTGCCTGCGGCGCTTTCACTTCCAGCGTCACCGGCGCGACGGGCAGATAATGGCGGGCGCGGGAGATGAAATCCGCAGGGCCGCCAAGCCCGGCAACCATGCGGCCAAAGACCTCTGCGGCCTTGCCGGAATTCAGGGCTTCCCGCGCCATATCGGTAGCGGCCTTGGGACTGGCCGCGAGTTTTGCCGAAACCAGCATTTCGGCAACCAAAGCGAGTGTCACCGCTTCAAGGCGGGCATCCCGGAGATCGCCGGTCAGGAAATCCACGGCATTCAGCACCTCCACGGCGTTGCCTGCGGCAAGCGCCAGCGGCTCGTTCATGTCGGTCAGCAAAGCGGTGGTGGCCAGCCCCGCGCCGCTTGCCACCGCGACAATGCTTTCGGCCAGGGCCACGGCATCGCGGCTGCGTGCCATGAATGCGCCATTGCCCGATTTCACATCGAGCACCAGCGCGTTGAGCCCGGCCGACAGTTTTTTCGACAGGATGGACGCGGTGATCAGCGGGATCGATTCGACCGTGGCTGTGACGTCGCGGATCGAATAGAAGCGCTTGTCGGCCGGTGCGAGATTGGCGGTCTGGCCGATGATGGCGCAACCGACCTCATGCACGACCTTGCGGAACAGCGCATTGTCCGGCTGGCTGCGGTAACCGGGGATCGAATCCATCTTGTCGAGCGTGCCGCCGGTATGGCCAAGGCCGCGCCCGGAAATCATCGGCACATAGGCCCCGCACGCGGCGGCAATGGGCGCCAGCATCAACGAGACATTGTCACCGACACCGCCGGTCGAATGCTTGTCGACAGCCGGGCCCGGCAGATCGGACCAATCGAGAATATCGCCGGAATCGCGCATGGCGAGCGTCAGGGCGACCGCTTCATCGCGCTTCATGCCATTGAAGAACACCGCCATGGCAAAGGCGGCAACCTGCCCTTCGGTGATGGCGCCCGAGCTCATGGCATTGACGAAGGCGGTGATATCCGCCGCATCCAGCGCATGTCCATCGCGTTTGCGGCGGATGATTTCCTGCGGCAGCAGCATGATCTAGCCTATCTCCCGGACCAGCGCCCGGATGATTGTCTGCAGGCGCGCACCGCCCTTCGGCGCGACATCCTTGGTTTCCTCATGCGAGAGTTCCGCTCCCGTCATGCCTGCCCCGTAGTTGGTGATGACCGAACAGGCGGCAACGCGCAGGCCGAAGAAGCGGGCGAGAATGACTTCGGGCACCGTCGACATGCCAACCGCATCGGCGCCGAGCGTGCGTGCCATGCGGATCTCCGCCGGTGTTTCGAACGAGGGGCCGGAGAACCACATATAGACGCCCATCGGCAGCTTCTCGCCCACCTCGGCGGCAGCAATGACAAAGGCGTCCTTGAGCTTTCTGTCATAGGCGGCTGTCATGCCGACAAAGCGCTGATCGGAGGCTTCGCCGATCAGGGGATTGAGCCCGGAATAGTTGATGTGATCATCAATCAGCATGACACTGCCCGGCGCAAGATCGTGGCGCACCGAGCCCGCCGCATTGGTCAGGATCAGCATTTCGATGCCAAGGTCAGCCAGCGCCGCCATGACCGGACGCATGACCGCGGCATCGCCCTTTTCATAGTAATGCGCGCGGCCCGCCAGCATCAGCACCGGCTTGCCGGAGAGATAGCCGGCGACCACTTCCCCGGCATGGCCGGAGACGCCGCTGTGCGGAAAACCCGGCAGATCGGCATAGGGAATGCGGATGGCATTGTCGACCGCATCCACGAGGGAACCCAGACCCGACCCGAGGACAAGCGCAACGCGCGGCGCCAGACCCTGCAACTTGTGGATGAGCGCTCCGGTGGCAGGCGCAATCATGCGGCACTTCCTTTTCCCAGAACTTCCGCTTCAAAGCCGTAGGGGAAAATCTCTTTCATCGTCAGCGTTTCGACAATGCCGTCATTGTCGCACAGGTGCAGGCGCGTTTCGGGACCGGCGAACTCCGCCAGCCGCTGGCGGCAGCCGCCGCAGGGCGTGCATTTCGCCTTCTTTTCCGCAACCACTAGAATATCTGTGATTGTGCCACCGCCACCCATGACGAAGTGCGACAGGGTGGTGGTTTCGGCGCACCATCCCTCCGGATAGGAAATGACTTCGATGTTGCAGCCGGCATAAATCCGCCCGTCACTGGTGCGCACGGCAGCGCCCACCGGGAACTGCGAATAGGGTGCATGGGCTTTCTGCATGGCGGCAAAGGCGGCATCGAACAGGTCTGTATTCATTCTATCGCTCTTTCACATAGGCCACACCACCCGCCTTGGGCGGAATTGCCTTGCCGATGAAACCGGCCAGCAGCACGATGGTGAGAATATAGGGCAAGGCTTGCATCAGCTGCACGGGAACCTCGCCGATGAGTGGCACGGGATGCCCCTGCATGCGGATGGCAATGGCATCGAGGAAACCGAACAGCAGACAGGCAAACATGGCATGGACCGGCCGCCACTTGGCGAAGATCAGGGCGGCGAGCGCGATATAGCCCTTGCCCGCCGTCATGTCCTTGACGAAACCCGCCCCTTGCGCGGTTGCCAGATAGGCACCGGCGATGCCGCAGAGCAAGCCGCAGCAGATCACCGCGCGGTAGCGCAGCCACGGCACCGAAATACCGGCCGTGTCGACCGCCGCCGGGTTTTCGCCGACGGCGCGCAGGCGCAGGCCGAAGCGCGTGCGGTACAGCACCCACCAGGTGAACGGCACCAGCAGGAAGGCGAGATAGACCAGCACGGAATGGCCGGAAACCAGCTCGGAATAGATCGCGCCGATGACGGGGATGCTGTTGAGCGTTTCCACACCCGGCAGATCGATCGGGTTGAAGCGCGCGGCGTTGGGCAGCGATGGTGTGCGCCCGCCCTGCTGGAACCAGGCCTGACCGAGAATGACGGTGGTCCCGGCGGCAATGAAGTTGATGGCAACGCCCGAAACGATCTGGTTGCCGCGATGGGTGATGGAGGCAAAGCCATGCACCAGCCCCAGCGCAACGGACACTGCGATGGCTGCAAGAAGCCCGGCATAGGCCGAGCCGGAATAGGTGGCCGCGGCGCCCGCCGCAAAGGCCCCCGCCAGCATTTTGCCCTCCAGACCGATATCGAAGATGCCGGCACGCTCGGAATAGAGCCCGGCAAGACAGGCCAGCAGCAGCGGCACGGAGAGGCGGATCGTCGAATCGAGAACCTGCAGGACGACGGTGAAGCTATCCATTATTGACCTCCCTCGGCGGCGACGGCCGGTGTGGACTGGCGCTTCGTGCGGGCGAGCCGCTGCAGGACGCGCAACAGGGTCGGACGGAACATGTGCTCCAGTGCGCCGGCAAACAGGATCACCAGCCCCTGGATGATGACGATCATGTCGCGGGAAATATTGGGCATGTCGAAGGCGATTTCCGCGCCGCCCTGATAGAGCATGCCGAACAGGATGGCGGCGAGAACAATGCCCGCCGGGTGCGAGCGCCCCATCAGCGCCACGGCAATGCCGACGAAACCGGCACCGGCGACAAAATCAAGCTGCACGCGGTGCTGCGCCCCCATGATCGGGTTCAGTGCCATCATGCCGGCCAGCGCGCCCGATATCATCATGGTGATGACGATGATCCTGACCTCGCCGATACCGGCGTAGCGGGCGGCCTTGGGGCTGTAGCCCATGGTGCGGATTTCATAGCCGAGCTTGGTGCGCCAGATCAGCACCCAGACAAGGAAGGCGGCAACCAGCGCCAGGAGGAAGCTGATGTTGAGCGGCGCGGAGCGCATGTTCAGCCCGATCAGGCTGAGCATCCAGCCGAGGCCCGGCAATTGTCCGCCATCGCCGAAGACACGGGTTTCCGGCGCCTGTGTGCCCGACGCCTTGAGATAGCCCACCAGCAGATAGACCATGATGCTGGCGGCAATGAAGTTGAACATGATCGTGGTGATGACCACGTGCGAACCGCGCTTGGCCTGCAGCCATGCCGGAATGAGCGCCCAGAGCGCACCGACCAGACCCGAGGCAATGATGGCCAGCGGAAAGGTGATCCACCAGGGCAGGATATTGCCGAGGCCAAGGCCGATCACCGCGACGCCGAGACCGCCAATATAGGCCTGCCCCTCACCGCCGATGTTGAACAGGCCGCAATGGAATGCCACGGCGACACACAGGCCGGTGAAAATGAAGTTCGTCGCATAATACAGCGTATAGCCGACACCATCGCCGGAGCCGAAGGCGCCCTTGACCATCAGGACGGCGGCGTCGATCGGGCTTTCGCCGACAAGCAGAACGACGAGGCCCGCAACAAAAAAGGCCACGATCAGATTGATCAGCGGCAGCAGGCCATAATCAGCCCAGGCAGGCAGTTTGGCAAAGGGCTGGCTCATGGCAGGGCCTCAATGATGGCGTCGGAGGTGGAGATTTTGGCATATTCGCCATCAAGAATGGACAGCGCCAGCGCGTGAACATCTTCCGCGCTCCAGCTCTTGCCGCGATGATCGGTTCGATCGATGCTGGCGACGGCATCTTCAGGCACAATCACCTCAAAGCCGAGATTGGCCGCCATGCGGACAGTGGCATCGACGGAGTTTTCCAGAAGCACGCCCGTCACCACAAGACTGTGCACCTGCAATTCGTCCAGCACGTCCATCAGGTCCGTGCCGATGAAGGCATTGTTGGTGCGCTTGTCGACCACGGGCTCGCCGATCTGCGGCGCCACCTCGGGCTTGAAATCATTGCCCGTGGTGCCGGGGCGGTAGGGCGATGCCGGATCGGTGGAATCGTGCTTGATATGGACGACCGGCAGACGGCGCTCCCGCCATGCGCCGAGCAGGCGGGCAATCTGCGCCTCGGCCTTCGGCTGGCCGCGTCGGCCCCATTTGGCATCGTCAATGGCATTCTGCACATCGATGACGAGAAGTGCCTGGGTGGTGGTCATTCCGCCGCCTCCTGATTTTCAACACCGGCCATCAGAAGACCCAGCTCGCCTTCGCTCGCATCCGCGTCGCGCTCACCGACGATCCGTCCGGCGAACATCACCAGAATGCGGTCGGACAGGGAGCGGATTTCATCCAGCTCAACCGAAACGAGGAGCACGGCCTTGCCGGCATCGCGCATCTCGATGATCCGCTTGTGGATGAATTCAATCGCGCCGACATCGACGCCGCGCGTTGGCTGACCGATGATCAGCACGCCCGGATCGCGCTCGATTTCGCGGGCCAGGACGATCTTCTGCTGGTTGCCGCCGGAAAAATTCGCCGTCTTCAGCCGCGGATCGCTCGGGCGGATATCGTATTTCTCGATCTTCTTGCGCGCATCGGCCTTGATGGCGTCGATATCGAGGAATGGCCCGTTCAGATAGAGCGGATCGTCGTGGTAGCCGAGAATGGAATTCTCATATTCCTCGAAGGCCAGGACCAGCCCCATGTGATGCCGGTCTTCGGGCACGTGGGCAAGGCCGCGATCGCGCAATTCGCCCGGATCGGCCGCACCCGTGATATCGATGACCTGTCCGTCCAGGAGCACGCGGCCGGACACCGCCGTGCGAATGCCGGCGACCGTCTCGATCAGCTGCGACTGGCCATTGCCCGCCACCCCGGCAATGCCGACGATTTCGCCGGCACGGACGGTGAAGGATGCATTGTCGACCATGACCACGCCGCGGCTGTCGCGCACCGTGAGATTTTCCACCGAGAGCTTGACCTCCCCCGGCTTGGCTTCGCCTTTCTGCACGCGCAGGAGCACACGGCGTCCGACCATCAGTTCAGCCAGTTCCTCGACCGTCGTCTCCGCTGTCTTGCGCGTCGCCACGACCGCGCCCTGGCGCATGACCGAAACATTGTCGGTGACAGCCATGATCTCGCGCAGTTTGTGGGTGATGAGGACGATGGTTTTGCCCTGCGCCTTGAGCTGCTCCAGAATACGGAACAGATGGTCGGCTTCGGCGGGTGTCAGAACACCGGTGGGCTCGTCAAGCACGAGAATATCAGCGCCGCGATACAGGGCTTTGAGAATTTCAACGCGCTGCTGCAGACCGACCGGCAGTTCCTCGATCAGTGCATCGGGATCGACATCCAGCTGGTATTCCTGCTCCAGCCGCTTCAGCTCGGCGCGGGCCTTGGCAATGCCGCGCTTCAGCAGCGGCGCGCCCTCGACGCCAAGCATGACATTTTCAAGCACGGTGAAATTTTCAACCAGCATGAAATGCTGATGCACCATGCCGATGCCCAGCCCGATGGCGGCATTGGGATCGCTGATCCTGACCGGCGCGCCATTGATGCGGATTTCGCCGTTATCGGCCTGATAAAACCCGTAGAGAATGGACATGAGCGTGGACTTGCCAGCGCCATTTTCCCCGATAATGCCGTGAATAGTGCCTTTTTCGACGCGCAAATGAATGTCACGGTTGGCGTGAACTGCACCAAACCGCTTATCAATTCCAACAAGTTCAATCGCCGGTTCTGCCATGTCCCCATCCGCTGTTGATCAGCTTTTTATCGTTCCGAACTTTTGACCCTAGAGCAAAGAAAAATCAAATGGAACCGGTTCCGTTCGGTCCCCGATTGCTCTTTCACCGGATTTTTTACTTTTTAGTCAAGAATTGCATGTTTCCCGCTCCAGCGCGGGCCTCGACAAGCCCGCCCCTGCTCTGGCAATCTCCCGGCATGACCGACATCATCGCTCCCTTTGCCTTTCACACCACCCCGCGCATCGTCTTTGCGGCGGGCGCCAGCGGTGATATCGCCGCGCACCTGCGCATAACCCCCAAGGACCGCCTGCTCATCGTCACGGATGCAACCATTCTGGCCCTCGGACTGGCGCAACCGGCCATTGCAAGCCTGCAGGCCGCCGGAGCCGATATCACGGTGTTCGGCGAGGTGGAAGCCGATCCGTCGCTCGATACACTGCTGAATGCCGTGGACGTGGCCCGGGAGAACAGTGTGAACCATGTTCTCGGCTTTGGCGGCGGCTCTTCGCTGGATGTGGCCAAGCTTGCCGCCTTGCTTGCAGGCTCGCATGAGAATCTCGACGATGCCTGGGGCGTGGGAAATGCCAGGGGGCCGCGCCTGAAATTGACGCTCGTTCCCACCACCGCGGGAACCGGCTCCGAGGTGACCCCGGTCTCCATCATCACCGTTGGCAACAATGAAAAACGCGGCGTCTCGTCCCCGCTCATCCTGCCCGATGTGGCGCTGCTTGACCCGGATCTCACCCTCGGCCTTCCGCCGCACGTGACGGCGGCGACAGGCATCGACGCCATGGTGCATGCCATCGAGGCCTATGCCTCGAAGAACGCCAACAACAACCCGCTCTCCCGGGCGCTGGCTGTCGAGGCCTTGCGGCTCCTTGGTGCCAACATCGAAACGGCGGTTTTCCAGGGCCAGGACAAGGCGGCGCGTTCGGCCATGCTGCTCGGTTCCATGCTGGCCGGACAGGCCTTTGCCAACTCCCCCGTTGCCGCCGTCCATGCCCTTGCCTACCCCATCGGCGGAACCTTCCATGTGCCGCACGGCCTGTCCAATGCCTTGGTTTTGCCCCATGTGCTGCGGTACAACGCGGCCGATTCGATGAATGGAGCCGCAACACACTATGCTGCATTGGCGCCCCATGCATTCGCCGGTATCGATGTGTCGGGAGGCGTAGAGCTTGTCTGCGGCAGGTTTATCGACCGCCTGGCCGGCCTCTCGGCCAAGCTGGGGCTGCAGACGCGGCTGCGCGATGTCGGCATTGGCGAGGGCGACCTGCCTGCGATGGCAGCCGATGCCATGAAACAGGGGCGGCTTCTCGTCAACAACCCGCGGGATGTGACCGAGGCCGATGCCTTGGCGATCTACAGAACGGCCTGGTAACGGAGAGAGATATGACCGCTGATACGGACCGTGTCACCAGCCTTGAAATTCTGGTGACGGAACAGGAAAAAACCATTGAAGAGCTTTCCGTCCAGATTGCCGAACAATGGACGGTGATTGAAGCCATGCGCCGCAAGCTTGATGCCTTGACCGACCGTTTCCTTGTTCTGGAAGAACAAACAACACCGGACATTCCGGTGACCAAACCGCCCCACTGGTAAGCTGATGATTACTGTCGAACCCCTGGAGAATCGCCCAGAATTGGTCCCGGTCTGCGCCCGCTGGAATTTTCACGAATGGGGACAGGAAGCCGGACGGACAATGCAGGAGACCGTGGACGCGTTCATGGCGTTCCTTGCCCCGGACAGCCGGCAAAAAGCATTCGTCGCCCTGCATGCCGGTATTCCGTCAGGCCTCGTGCTGCTGATCGACAATGATCTTGAGAGCCATGCGCATCTGGCACCCTGGCTCGCCAGCCTGTATGTCGCTCCGCCTTTCCGCAGCAAAGGCATTGGCAAGCAGTTGATTGCGGCGGCGGAAAATGCCGCCCGCAACCAGGGCCATCCGGAGCTTTATCTCTACACGGACAAGCCGGACTATTATCGTGCCGCAGGCTGGGAGCACCACGAGGCGCTGGCCGGCGAGAACGCGGGAATGGCGATCCTCAATCGCGTCCTCTGATCAAATCCTGTGCGTCTTGAACGCCTCGACGATCAGCTTCATGCCCAGCGCCCCCATGACGGCCCCGGCGCCGCGGTCGATCCATGCCTTGAACCCGGCATAGGTCGCGCGGGCGCGCGCCGTCGAGAACATGGTGGCGACGAATGTGTACCAGCCCGTTTCAATGATGAAGACCATGGGCGGCAGCGCCAGCAGCAGCCAGAGCGGGGCATTGGCGGGCAGCAGCGCGGCAAAAAGACTGGCATAGACGATGGCCGTCTTGGGATTGCTCAGCTGGGTCATCAGCGCGAAGGAAAACGACCGGGCCAGCGACATGTGCCCGCCGGTTCCCGGCAGGGCCAGGGGTTCGGCCGCACTGTTCCAGATGCGGATGGCGACGTAGACCAGATAGGCGCCGCCGGCGACTTTCAGGATCAGGTAAAGCCACTCGACCTGCATCAGCAGGGCCGTCAGCCCCAGAACCGCAAGGCAGCTGAAGATCGTCCCGCCGATGCCCATGCCAAGGGCGGCCGCAAGCCCGTGCAGGCGCGGCGAGGTGATGGCAATGCGGGAAACCAGGACGAAGCTCGGACCGGGGCTCATCGCGCCCAGCAGCAGAACCCCAAGGATAGAGAAGAAAACGGCGATCGCAGACATGGGAAAATCTCCAGCGCGCGTCAGTGACGCGGAGTGGCATATTCTCATGTTTCATGGATAAAACAAGCAGCCCCGGCGCCCAGGACAAAGCCGCCGGTCTTGCAACCGGCGGCTCGTCAGACCGGAGAAAAATCAGCCCTTGTAGGGGCAGGCATTGTCCGTGTTGTAGTTGTGAACCTTGACCTTGCCCGAAATGATATCGGCCTTTGCCGCCTCGACAGCCTTCTTGACATCGTCGGTCAGCAGCTTGGCGTTGTTTTCGTCGGCGGCATAGTCGACGCCGCCTTCCTTGACGCCGAGAACATTGACGCCTGATGTGAACTTGCCGTCCGCGCCGTCCTTGAACGCGTTGTAGGTGGCCACATCGACGCGCTTCATCATCGAGGTCAGAACCTTGCCCGGATGCAGGCCGTTCTGGTTGGAATCGACGCCGATACCGAGCTTGTTCGCATCGGCAGCCGCCTGCAGCACACCGATACCGGTGCCGCCAGCCGCCGCGAAGATCACATCAGACCCCTGGTCCATCTGCGATTTGGCGATTTCACCACCCTTTGCAGGGTCGTTCCAGGCGGCAGGCGTGTCGCCTGTCATGTTCTGGATGACCTTGGCAGCCGGATTTGTCGCCTTCACACCGCCGACATAGCCGCAGGCGAAGTTGCGGATCAGGGGAACATCCATGCCGCCGACAAAGCTCACCGTGCCGCTCTTGGAGGCCTTGGCGGCGATAACGCCAACGAGATAGGAGCCTTCATTGTCGTTGAAGACAACCGACCGCACGTTTGGCTTGTCGACCACCGCATCAATGATGACGAATTTCGTATCCGGAAACTCCGTCGAGACCTTTTCAATGGCCGCAGCGGCGGAGAAACCGGCGATCACGATCGGCGAGTTGCCATCGGTGGCAAACTTGCGCAGAGCCTGTTCGCGCTGGGCTTCATTCTGGATTTCGAACTCGCGGAATTTTACACCGGATTCCTTGGTGTATTTTTCTGCGCCATGAAACGCCGCCTCGTTGAAGGATTTGTCGAATTTGCCGCCGAGATCGAAAATCAAGGCAGGTTTATTGTCCGCGGCATAGGCCGAAACGGACATGGCTGTAGCAGCCAGCAGACCAAGAACAATACGCTTCATTTGATACCAACCCTCTGGATTTTGTTGAGCAGGACCGGCATTCTGCCGGTTCCGGCCGGTTCCGGACTGTGTTGCGGCCCATCCCGTCACAGCCGCCCCGAAAGCAATCTTGCACGGCTCACAGCAAAATTCACGCGGAATTTTGCCTCCCGGTCAAATATCGCAAAATAACCTATTTCTATCAGTATCTTATGCAGGCTTCGCCTGTGGAACGGCGCATTTCCGCAGGACCAGGCCTCACCGCGCGGCAAAACGCCCGGCGCGATTCTGGCGCCGGTAGCCGAGCGTGTAGAGAAGCAGGGCCAGGACGGCGAAAACGATAAAGGTGGGCGTTGCAAGAACCCACAGCGTCAGCGGGTCCCACAGGGCGGCATAGAGATGGGCCTTGAAATAGGTCTCGACGGCGCCAAGAGACGGGGCGGAGAGGGATTGCCAGCTTTCCTGCAAGGGGGTGGTGACCAGATGTGACGCACCCACGGACCGCGCCGCATCAAGAACCGCAGCGATGATTGCCATGGCAAGCGCAATATAGGCGAAAAGCCTCAATACAGGTCGGATCACGTCTCTCTCCAAAGTCATCGGCCGGGGCCATCCGGCGCCGGGAAAACGGTATTCTAGCGTGGAACGCTTACCGGTTGAATGCAAACTTGCCGGCATTTTGAGCCCGAACGATGAAGTTTCCCTGAAAATTCCCAGCAATTTCAGTGACAAGGGAATGAAATTATGCCAAAGCGCATTTATGTTGAAATAGGTGTTGAACAAGAGCCTGTTCTGACTATAGTGCGCGCCGCACGGGGTCGTTGTTGGCTAACCATCTTCAAGTGACTCGCGCAAACTCCAAAGACTGAGTGACCGATGGTTGACGGTGCTCCTGAGCCGGGTTTTCCGGCTGAGAACGACCAACCCGACCGGCCCCATGCCGGACGAATTGCGGAGAGGTGGCCGAGTGGTTGAAGGCGCACGCCTGGAAAGTGTGTTTACGTCAAAAGCGTAACGCGGGTTCGAATCCCGCTCTCTCCGCCAGTTCCCTTCCTTTCACACCGGCCCATCAGACATAACCGAGGGATGCCAGCAATTGCCTTGCCGCCGGCGGGACATCGTCATCGGAAAACAGAGCGGTGTAAGCCCCCATATGGGCAAACCGGTTTTCCCCGACATAGTCGTCCTTCGACACACCGTCAGCACCAAGAACAACATGCCGCGCATGATCGGCACTCGCCAGCCGTATGCCGCAATACCGCGCGATATAGGCGCCGACTTCCGCGGGGTAGTGAAGCAAATCCTCCTGCTTTACGGCGATGTGATCGACCTCATTTTCCCAGGACCGCCACGCCTCGATGGCGCTGATCCACTGTTCGAAGCCATGGTTGACGTCATCGGCCATGCTCTTGCGCAGCATACTCGCCACGACATCGCGGCCGTCCCTGTAGATATAGATCACCTTGGCATTGGGGAAATGCTCTTTGATTTCCCGCATGTGAAACACGTAATCGGGCCATTTGTCGCCCCATTTCCAGCGCGGCTTGCTGCCATAAACCGCGTGAAGCGCGGCGGGAAAGCCGCGCTCAGCCTCATCGCCCGAAAGCTTCATTCGATAATTCCAGTGCTGAAGCCATTCCGTGTTTTCAACTTCCAGATGTTTGTTATACAGCCAATCGGAAAGTGAAAATTCATGCTGCCATGCGCTCCAGGCGAATAGAGCCCATTCATTGGAAATAGTAATACCGTTCTCGTTCAATATTCGAACAAGCGCTGTAGTACCACTTCTCTTGCACCCACAGATTATCACTGGACTAAATTTTGAATCGTCCCCCATATACCCCTGCTTCACCACCCCAATATCATTTATAGTCTTGTATATTACTATTTCCGTCAAGAGACGGCATGCGGTGCATCGCAGGAAATACGCGATATGGCCTGTTATCACTTACTTTTGAACAGTATATCCATGGAGAATTCCAACCGGAGGATGCCCCAAACGCCGTGATTGGGTGCATGATTGTGCATTGATCTGCACTGTGGAAAGGTGCGTGCGGGAGAACAGACGGCCGTGCGATTCGACACGGGGCGGCATTGCGGGGAGGCGTGCATTGCTTGGTTTGCCAGCACTGATCGGCATGATCGTTGTCGGTATTTCAGTCGGCGTTCTCGCCGTGCACCTGGCTGGCGGCAGTGAGCGGCCGCAGCTTGCCGATGACGGCGAGGCCCGATCAATCTTCCTTGTCGATTTCCCCGAGAGCCGCATCGGGCCGATTGTCTATACGCACGACCGGCGGACGGCCTTTTTCGAACTCGCCATGCACCGGACCGGCATCGTGCACGGTATCGGCAACAAGTTCCTGACCCGCTGTATTTCCGCATCCGATGTTGCAAGCGCAGAGCCGGCCGGCGATCTCGCGCTCAAAGTGCGGTGGCATGACATTACCTGGCCGCGCCAGACATTTTCATTTGCCAGCGAAACGGACCGGAGTATCGTTCGGGCTTGGCTTCAGGCTTCTGCGAATTCTGCCGAAGGGATCACCCATGAACGCGCCCATGTTCTTTGACGTGACGAAACTGGCCGTCCCGTTCTATATCATTGCCATCCTTATTGAACTTGCGGCCATTCGCTACTGGCACCGCAAAGGCGACTTCGAGACGCGCGATACATTGACCAGCCTGCTGATGGGTACGGGCAATGTCGCCGCCGGACTGCTTCTGGGTTTCGTTTCGGTGACAGCCCTGATGTGGGTCTGGCAGTTCCGCTTCTTCGATCTCGGCCTGCACTGGTGGGTGTTCATTGCGGCGTTCGTCTTCGACGACCTGCGCTATTACTGTTATCATCGCATTGCCCACCGCGTGCGCTGGGTCTGGGCGGAGCATGTCAACCATCACTCCAGCCAGCATTACAATCTTTCCACGGCCCTGCGCCAATCCTGGACCGGCCAGATAACCGGCATGTTCATCCTGCAGGTGCCGATGGTGCTGCTCGGATTCCACCCCGCCGTGATCGCCTTCGTCTACGGGTTCAATCTCGTCTACCAGTTCTGGATCCATACCGAAGCCATCGGCAAGATGTGGCGGCCGTTCGAATTCATCTTCAACACCCCGTCGCATCACCGCGTGCATCACGCCACCAACCCGCGCTATCTCGATGCCAACTTTGCCGGTACCCTGATCATCTGGGACCGCATGTTCGGGACATTCGTCGAAGAGCTCGATGAAGATGTCCCGCATTATGGAATCGTCAGGAATATCGGCACGTTCAACCCGGTGCGCGTGGCTTTCCACGAATGGGCCGGCATGCTCAAGGACGTTTTCTCGCCAGGCCTGACCTTGCGCGAGCGGCTGCTCTACATGGCGGCACCGCCGGGCTGGAGCCATGACGGCAGCCGCAGAACTTCGGAAGACCTGAAAGCGGACTATGTCAGGCGGCATCCCGGAGAAGCAGGCAAGGCCGGGCTGCCCAAACTGTGACAAACCACTGAAACCTTGCGGGGATGCAATGACACCCAAAACACAACCGGCCATCCGGACGGCGCTGCACAGACTGTTCGCGATTGCGGCCGTGGCAGCCATCGCCAGCGCGCTGCTTGGCGCGGACGGGCGCTGGCTGCACTATGTCAGCAAGCCACTGGCGACGGCGCTGCTGTTCATCATCGTCGTGCAGACGGCCAACCCGGTTTCGAAGCGCTATCAATGGGCGATTGCCGCAGGCCTGGTCCTTTCGCTGTGCGGCGATATTTTCCTGATGCTGCCGCAGGACCTGTTCGTCGCCGGGCTGATCTGTTTTCTCATCACGCACTGCGCCTATATCATCGCACTGACGGGCGATGTCCGCCTTGGCGCCGTGCCCCTCACCTTTGCTGCCTGCGCCCTTGTGGCGCTGGCCATCGTCTGGGGGCTGTGGACAAGCCTGCCGTCCGAACTGACGCTTCCCGTCACGGTCTATGCGGCGGTTCTGGCCGTGATGGGCGCCCAGGCCATCAGCCGGGCACAATATCTTGCAACAGCCCCGGCCCGGCTGGCGGGGATGGGCGGCGTGCTGTTTCTGGCCAGTGACACGCTGCTGGCCTATGGGAAATTCCGCTTCGCCATTCCGCTGGGACCCCTCTGGGTGCTGGGAACCTATTATGCCGCACAATGGTTCATTGCCCGGTCGGTCTCATCATCTGAAGCGTGAGCCGCGGCCATTTCGCCCAATGCCGCGCCGGGCGCGGCGATCAACGGGAATAGGCGGCGCCCTGCGAAGCATTGCGACTTGTTGCCACTTCGAACCGGTTGAGCGATTGCTATTGACCGCCTCCAGTGAAACAGTGCGACGGAATTCGGCACTCGCACGCGTTGAGAGGCACGGCAGTCCCCCTGCCGCGATAACATGTTTCCATGAATACAATTGATCAACAACATGGCACCGACGGCACAACCGTGACCGCTGCGCCCGCTCCGGCCATTACAGATGAAGCCGGGACCGAATCGCGCTACTGGCGCCAGAACCTTGTCGTCTGCCTCATCGGATCGTTCACCACGATCGTCGCCATGACACTGCTCCTGCCCTTCCTGCCGCTCTATGTCGAACAGCTGGGCGTGAAGGAGCACGCGGCAATCGTGCAATGGTCCGGCGTGGCCTATGGCGCCACCTTTTTCACCGCAGCCCTCGTCGCGCCGCTCTGGGGCCGGCTGGCCGATCTCTATGGCCGCAAGCTGATGCTCATTCGTGCAAGCCTCGGCATGGCCGTCGCCATGTCGCTGATCGGCATGGCGACGGATGTGTGGCAGCTCGTGGCCCTGCGCCTTGCTGCCGGGCTGCTCGGCGGCTATGCCTCCGGCTCCACCGTGCTGGTGGCGACCCAGACGCCAAAGGCGCGCACCGGCTGGGCGCTCGGCACGTTGTCATCGGGCATCATGGCGGGCAATCTGGTGGGCCCGCTCATCGGCGGCGGCCTGCCGCCCCTGATTGGTATCCGCCAGACTTTCTGGCTGGCGGGCGGCGTGATTTTCCTGACCTTTATCGCCACCAGTCTTTTCATTAAGGAGGAGCGGCGCCCGGCAAAAAGCAAGGGCGCCAAGGTGATGGGCGGCTGGTCCGCCATTCCCGACAAGCGGCCGGTCATCGCCATGCTGGCGACCGGTCTGCTGCTGATGTTGGCCAACATGTCGATCGAACCAATCATCACGATCTATGTGGCCCAGCTGGTCAGCGACACCAGCAAGGTGACCATCGTCTCCGGCATCGTCATGTCGGCTGCGGCGCTTGGCAGCATTCTGTCGGCGTCGCGGCTGGGCAAGCTGGCTGACCGGATCGGCCATTGGAACGTCATCATCGCGGCCCTCGCCGTGTCGGCGCTGCTGCTGATACCGCAGGCCTTCGTGACCGAGGGCTGGCAGCTGATCGGACTGCGCTTTCTGATGGGGCTGGCGCTTGGCGGGCTTCTGCCCTGCATCACCAGCGTCATCCGGCATAATGTCCCTGACCGCGTCGCTGGCGGCATCCTGGGCTATTCGACCTCATCGCAATATGCGGGACAGGTGGTCGGCCCCCTGGCGGGCGGTTTTATCGGCGGGCATTTCGGCATGCGCGCCGTGTTTCTGGCAACCTGCGTGCTGCTGGCCCTTGGTTCGGCCTATTGCTGGCTGGTGCGGCCGCGGCAGTCTTAGTAAATCAGCGCTTACACATTACCGGCTTTTGCTGCCGCGGCGGCGAGCGCATCGCCGTCCATCCGGTAGAAAAGCTTGTCCTGCAGCGCAGACGCGTTGAAACCATTGTAAAAGGCCAGGACTTTCGGATTGTTGCGATCGGCGGTCCAGTCGACGCGCTTGTAGCCCCGT
Organism: Phyllobacterium sp. 22229; assembly: GCF_052056495.1. Taxonomy (NCBI): domain Bacteria; kingdom Pseudomonadati; phylum Pseudomonadota; class Alphaproteobacteria; order Hyphomicrobiales; family Phyllobacteriaceae; genus Phyllobacterium; species Phyllobacterium sp. 22229. The sequence goes on along the minus strand of NZ_JBQEPA010000030.1, from coordinate 23,550 downwards.
TCGAGGGCCAGCTTGGCCAGCGCCTGCATCAGCGATGTTCCGGCGCCGCTGCTGCGGTGCGCCTTCGAAACAAACAGCTCCTTGAGAAACAGGCCGGATTGCAGCCCCGGTCCCGGATAGATCGACGAAAACGCGGCAAAGCCAACGAGTTCATCCGTGCCGGCAACCAGGATTTCCGTCCCGTCAGGCATGTCGCGCAATCCGCGCAGTATTTCCGCGCGCGGCGGACAGGGCACGTTGTAATGCGCCTGCATTTCCTCAAACAGGGCCGCAAGCTGCAGGTGATCCGACGGATTGGACAAACTGACTTTGATCAATCCCGCATTCCTTTCCATGCAAAGGCGGCCCTGACCGGTACCAGAACCGCCTCCTTTCGTCTCTCCAGCCTTACGCTTTATTCGCCCGCGTTGATGGTAACGGGCGCCAGCTTGTTGGCCTTCAGACCATACTTATCCAAAAGTGCATCATAGGTACCATTCGCCTGCAGTTTTTCAAGCGCCACTTTCACCGCATCGCGCAATTGCGTCTCGCTTTTCAGGACCGGAATACCAGCCAGCGACTGGCTGAATGCTTCGCCAAGCGTAACGTAAGTGTCGGGTTCCAGTTTCTGGTTGTAGGGCAGGGTTTCGTTGCCCTGGGCCGCAGCCTGGAGACGCTGGCTCTTGATCTGCGTGCGGGCATCGGCTGATCCTTCCGTGCCCATGACATTGATTGCGGGCTTGCCCTTGGCAACGCAGTTGGTTTCACTCCAGGCCGTGATCTGCGCGGGCCAATCCGTCGAACGGCTGGCACCCACCGACTTGCCGCAAAGATCATCCACGGACTTGATTTCGCCGGCCAGGGCCTTGGAGGTGTAGAACTGCGCGCCGGATTTCATGTAGTCGACGAAGTCCGCCGTTTCCTGGCGGGCCTTCTTGTCGCTCATGCCGGCCATCGCCAGATCGACGCGGCCTGTCTGCAGCGATGGCAGCATCTGGGCAAAGGCGATTTCCTGCCATTCCACTTTCACGCCAAGTTCCTTGCCGATGGCTTCGCCAAGCTCGATGTCAAAGCCCTGCAGCACATTGGTGGCCGGGTCCTTGTAGGTGATCGGCGGATAGTTCGGCATGGTCGCGATAACCAGTTTGCCGGCAGCCTTGATGCGGGCCGGAAGTTCCTGTGCCCCGGCGGAAAAGCTGAATGCCAGCGCTCCGCCAAGAATTGCAAGCCGTGTCATGGTTTTCATGTCTGGTTCCTCTCTGGCCGGTTTTCCCGGCCTCTTCATTTCAATCCGGTTCAGGACAACACCGCAGCGATGAAGTCCTGTGTGCGTTTTTGCTTCGGGCTGCTCAATATGTCGTGCGGCGTTCCGGTCTCGACAATCCGGCCGTGGTCCATGAACACCACGCGGTGCGCAACCTCGCGGGCAAAGCCAAGCTCATGCGTGACGACGATCATCGTCATGCCGCTGGTGGCGAGATCACGCATGACGCTGAGAACCTCGCTGACCAGTTCCGGGTCAAGCGCCGATGTCGGCTCGTCGAACAGCATCAGTTTGGGCTGCATGGCGAGGGCGCGGGCAATGGCGATGCGCTGCTGCTGCCCGCCGGACAGTTCGCTCGGATAGGCATCCTTCTTGTCGGCAAGACCAACCCGCTCGAGCAGTGCCATCGCTTCCGGGATGACACTGGCTTTGGCCCGCTTCTGAACGATAACCGGCCCTTCGATGATGTTCTCCAGCACCGTCATATGGGCAAAAAGGTTGAACCTCTGGAACACCATGCCGCTGGCCAGGCGCTGGCGCGCAATCTGCGCATCGGTGAGTTCATAGAGCTTGTTGCCATCCTGGCGAAAACCGACCAGCTCATCATCGATCCAGATGGCGCCGGCATCGATCCGCTCCAGCTGGTTGATGCAGCGCAGGAGCGTGCTTTTGCCAGAGCCTGAAGGTCCGATGATGCACAGGACTTCGCCATGTTTGATTTCAAGCGACACGTTCTGCAACGCATGAAACGGCCCGAAATATTTGTTGACGTCTACCGCTACGACCATGGCTGACATGTTCAGGCTCCTTGCGCTGCGGCAGGTTCGGTGCGCTTGCCGGTCCGGCGCCCCAGGCTTTTCGAGTAATGTTTCTCGAGGAGATGCTGGCCGATGGAAAGAATGGTCACAACAGCCAGATACCAGATGGCCGAAACGATCAGCAATTCCATGACGCGGTTGTTGGCATAGTACACCGCCTGCGCATTGCGCAGGATTTCCGCGTACTGGATGACGCTGGCAACCGAGGTCAGCTTGACCATGCTGATGACTTCATTGCCGACAGGCGGGATGATCACGCGCATGGCCTGCGGCAGCACGATACGGCGCAGCATGGTCAGCCGTGTCATGCCAATGACTTTCGCGGCTTCGATCTGGCCATTGTCGACGGAGAGGATGCCGCCGCGCACGACTTCGGCGGTGTAGGCGCCCTGATTGATGCCAAGGCCAAGCAGCGTTGCCATGAACGGCGTCATGAAATCGACGGTGCGCATTTCGAACAGGCCGGGAATGCCGAGCGTCGGAAAGATCAGGGCGAGATTGAACCAGAGCAGCAGCTGCAGGAGCAGCGGCGTTCCGCGGAAAAACCAGATGTAGAACACCGCCACATATTTCAGCACCGGATTGGGCGACATGATCATGATGGCAAAGACGACACCGAGCACCAATCCGAGGGCCATGGCACAGATCGTCATCAGGATGGTGTTCCACAGACCCGCGAGAATGGCCGGGGCGGTGAAGAACTGGCCGACCACCGGCCAGGCAATCTGCCCCTGGGCAAAAGCCTTGACGATCATGGCCAGCGCCAGAATGATCAGGGCGGCGGCCAGCCAGCGGCCATAGTGGCGCCGTGGCTGGTGCTTCAGGTGGGCAATGGAATATATGGCCGGCGGGACGGAAGCCGTATGTTCACTGTTGGCCATCGTTTTCATCCTTTCAGAGCCGCTGTCGGGCTTGCATGGGAGGATAGCCACTCCTGTTGCGATTCCAACACGGTTTTAAGCCTGATGATCTGCTCACGCACCCGGTCCGGGGCTGTTCCGCCATAGCCCTTGCGCGCGGCGACCGCCGCCTGCGGCGACAGGCTCGACCGGATCGATGGCAACAGCCTGACATCGACGGCGGCGAGATCATCGTCGCTCACGTCCTCAAGGCCGATGTTCCTGTCTTCGCAGTAGCGCACCAGTGCGCCGGTGATTTCATGCGCCTCGGAGAACGGCACGCCCGTCCTGGCCAGCCAGTCGGCAACCTCCGTTGCCAATGTGAAGCCATCGACCGACTGTTTGCCCATGATGTCGGTGTTGACACGCATGGTCCGGATCAGACCGGCCATGGCAGGCACAACCAGCGTCAAGGCGTCGATCGTATCGAAGGCGGCGTGCTTGTCCTCGGCAAGATCCCGGTTGTAGGCGAAGGGCAGCCCCTTGAGGGCGACCAGCATCGTCGTCAGGCTGCCAATCAGCCGGGAAGCGCGGCCGCGCGTCAGCTCGGCGATATCGCAGTTCTTCTTCTGCGGCATGATCGACGACCCGGTGGCATAGCCGTCATCCATCTCGATCCAGCGGAACTGGCGCGAGGACCACAGGAAAAGCTCCTCGGCAAGGCGCGACAGATGAACGCCGAACATGGCGGTGACAAAGAGGAATTCCGCCACATGGTCGCGGCTGCCCACCGCATCGATGGAGTTTTCGCACGGCGCGTCATAGCCAAGCTCGCGCGCCGATAGCTCCGGCTGCACGGCAATGCTTGAACCGGCCATGGCAGCGGCTCCGAGCGGCGAGCGCGCCGCGCGCCTGTCCCAATCGCGCAGCCGGTCGAGATCGCGGGCAAAGGTCTGGGCGTGGGCAAGCAGCTGATGGGCAAAGCTGATGGGCTGGGCCGGCTGCAAATGGGTGAAACCCGCAGCGAGCGTCGTCACATGGGCTTCCGCCTGGCTGGTGAGCGCCTGCTGCAGGACAAGAATATCCGCGCCGAGCCCGCGCGCCACATCGCGCAGATAAAGCTTCAGGTCGTTGGCGGCCTGGTCATTGCGGGAACGGCCCGCCCGCAGCTTGCCGCCGAGCGCGCCGATGCGTTCGCCCAGAACCCGCTCCAGAAATGTATGAATATCTTCATCAGCAGCGGATGGCTCGATCGCGCCGGCCGCGTAGTCGGCACCGATACCCTTGATCGCCGCGAAAACCGTTTCCGCTTCAGCTTCGGTCAAAATCCCGGCGCGCACCAGTTCCCGCGCATGGGACAGCGACGATACCAGATCATACGGGACAAGCCGGAAATAGCTGCTTTCCGAACGGGAAAGCGCTGTCAGCTCAGGTGACGGACTCGTCCTGAAACGAGCCCCCCACAAACGGACGGACTGCTCGGTCATGGCATTCATTCCCCTTTTTCTCGTTGTTGGAAGCTTATGGCTGTGCTTTTGACACGACAAACGAAATGAATTCGCATATCCATTCCAAAAAGGAATACCCTCTATTGCGAAGAACCAGCGAGGCAAAGGCGATGGTATCCGGCCGGATATATCCGTCCACACGGGCATTGCAGGTCATTGCGGCGATTGCCGAACATGGCAGCACGACGGCCTGCGCCAAGGCATTGAACATGACGCAGAGCGCTGTCAGCAAGCAATTGCTGGCGCTGGAAGCCCTGGCCGGCGTTCCGCTGTTTGTCCGCACCCCCTACGGCCTCTCGACCACGGAAGCCGGCAGGATTTACGTGGCCGAAGCCCGCATCGCGCTCGGCGCCATGGAGAATGCGGCCCTGCGGGTTGCCGCATTGGGGTCGTCGCCTAATGCCATCAAGCTGCATATCCTGCCGATCATGGGCGACCGCTGGCTGATCCCGCGCTTTGCCGGTTTCGCCGAAGCGCATCCGGACATCGATGTCGAACTGTCGACCTTCGCCAACAATGACCTGATCAATCAGGCGGATGCAGCGTTTCGTTTCGGCGAAGGCGATTGGCCTGGTCAGGACAACCATTATCTTTTCGGCCGCGAGGTGGCGCTCGTCGGCGCGCCACACTTCATCGCCCGGCTTGGCGGCATCCGGGATCCCGGCGATATCGGCAGGTTTCCGCTGCTCGACCACAAATACACGCCCTTGCGCTGGGAAGAATTTGCCGAAGCGCAGCACATCACCGATTTTGCTCCGGACCGCATCACGCATTTCGGCTTCTATGCATTGGTCATCCGTGCGGCGATTGCCGGACAGGGCCTTGCACTGGTTCCGCGCGGCCTGATCGCCGACGAGCTTGCCACCGGCAAGCTCGTCAATCCGCAAGGCTTTGGCTTCGTCAGCCGCCACGCCTATTGGCTGACATGTCCGCAAGACCGTCCACAACGGCCGGCCATGCGCATATTCCTTGACTGGCTGCTCCGCGAAGTCAGCTCCATGCCCGCGGACATGCGGTGACGCGGCCGGTCAAATCCGCGTGTTTTCAGGGCCTGTCCCGTTCAAAAATATTTAATCAACTTGTCATGGAACCGGACGGACTCCCGACGCATTTCCTCGTCTAGTCTGGCATTGCCAAACAGCATGCCATGCTCATCAGGATATTCAGGGAGGAAGTGATGAACGACAAGCGTTTCCCCATACCGGTCATGGTCAAACTGGGCGCCACAGGCCAGAGGGCCATCACCAGCGTCTGGGAAGCGATGGAGTGCCTGCAGCGCTACTGGCCGTCAAAGACCGGCGCGAGCTATCGCCGCGCATTGCAGGCCTGTCTCGATGCCCTGGACGGGTGGAAACCCGCCCACAAGGCGCGCCATGCCTTTATCAGCGCCGCGCGCGATGCCGGTGTGTTTCTCGATACGAGACTGCGTCAGTAATCCGGACGGGCGGCGCCGAAACGAGCACAGTCCTGGCGCCGCTCATTCTTCGATATCAGCGAATATCCGCCCGCGCCCGCGGGCGTTTTTCGTTCATCTCATGGCTGAAGACGGCGGGCGGCAGCGGCGCTAGCTTGCGGATGATATCAGCCCCCTTCTCACCCATCATGATGGTCGGCGCATTGGTGTTGCACGAGGGAACCCGCGGCATGACCGAACTGTCGCAGACGCGCAGTCCGTCCAGCCCATGCACCTTCAGGTCGAGGCCGACAACAGCCATGGAATCGGTGCCCATCTTGCAGGTGCCGACCGGATGATGATCGGTCTTGGCATTGGCGCAGCCGTAATCGAACAATTCCTCGTCGGAATTGTATTTCGGTCCCGGCAGGCGTTCCGCCATGACGAAGGGTTTCAGTGCCGCCTGGTTCATGATTTCGCGCGCAAGTTTCAATCCTTCGATCGACATTTTGCGGTCGTGCGGATCGCTCCAGTAGTTGGGATCGATCAGTGGCGCGGCCATTGGATCGGCCGATTGCAGCCGCACCGTGCCGCGCGACCGCGGATGCAGATAGGCTGAATTGAGGGTAACGCCGGCGTTTTTCAACCGCTCGACACCAGCCTCGATGCCCGACCCCAGCCCGAGATGGAACTGGATATCAGGCGAGCGGGCGTCGGGATCGGCGTACCAGAAACCGCCTGTTTCAAACAGGCTGGACGCGACAGGCCCGGAGCGGAACAGCACATATTGCAGCCCGGCCCACAGGGTGCGGTGCAGTTTGGCGACGCCGTCATAGGTGTGATCGCCGGTGCATTCGGAAATCACGAACAGATCCAGATGATCCTGCATGTTCTCGCCGACACCGGGCAGGTTGTGCACGACGGGAACACCAACTTTACGCAGGTGATCTGCCGCGCCGATGCCCGATTGCAGCAGCAGCTTCGGCGAGCCGATGGCGCCGGAACTGACCAGCACTTCCCGCTCGGCGCGGATGATCTCGCGGGCATTGCCCCTGGCAATTTCAACACCGACGGCCCGGCTGTTCTCAACCACGATTCTTGTCACCTGCGCGCCCATGCGGACCGTCAGGTTCTTGCGCGTTCTGACCGGGGCAAGATAGGCCATCGACGCCGATGAGCGGCGGCGATCGCGCTGGGTCAGCTGGTAGAAACCGACACCGGCCTGCTGCCTGCCGTTGAAATCATGGTTGTAGGGAATGCCGAGTTCCTGCCCGGCCCGGATATAGGCATCGCAGATCGGCAGGGTTGCAACCGGCATGGAAACACCCAGCGGCCCGCCATAGGAATGGTAGTCATCGGCAAAGCGCTGATTGTCTTCCGCCCGCTTGAAATAGGGCAGCACGTCGCGGTAGCTCCAACCAGAACATCCGTCTTCTGACGACCATAGGTCGTAGTCAGTTGCATTGCCGCGCGTATAAAGCTGCGCATTGATGCTGGAGCCGCCACCGATGACCTTAGCCTGCGTGTAGCGCAGCACGCGGTTCTTCATGTGCTTCTGCGGCACGGTCGACCAGCCCCAGCTGGCGACACCCTTGGTCATCTTGGCAAAACCCGCCGGCATGTGGAACAGCGGATTCCAGTCGCCGCCGCCTGCCTCGAGCAGCAGGACCTTTACATCGGGATCCTCGCTGAGGCGATTGGCAAGCACGCACCCCGCAGGGCCGGCACCGGTGATGATGTAATCGTAAGTCATGTCAGTGTCCGTCTGTGACTAGAGCCGGTTGATTGATAAGGCGCCATCCGCATTGATGATCGAGCCGGTGGCGAAATTGAAATCCCCGCAGGCGAGCGCCGCGACGATGCGGCCGAGATCATCCGGCTCGCCCCAGCGCTTCATCGGCACGAGTCCTTCGGCGATGCGCTTGTCATATCTGGTTGCGGCAACGGCCGTCATATCGGAGCGGATGATGCCGGGCCGCACGTCGAAAACGCTGATCCCCTCCTCCGCGAGCCGGACGGCCAGCCCTTGCGTGAACGACGCCAGCGCCGCCTTGGTCATGCAATAATCGAGACGTTCCGGCGAGGTCATCTGCGCGGAAACCGACGTGATGTTGACGATTATACGCGGTGCTGCTTTGTCATTGCCGCCAAGCATGGCAGGCAGTACCGCCTGGGTGAAGAACACGGTTCCCCGCACATTGATATCAAAGATCGCATCGTAGTTTGCCGGCTCAAGATCGAGGAAATCACCGCGCACCTTCGAGCCGATTCCGGCATTGTTGACGAGACAATCAATCCGGCCGAAGGCCGACATGACGGCGTCGACCGTTTGTGCGTGATTGGAAAGATCAGCCAGATCCGCTTCAATAAACCGTGTTTTCGCGCCAAGTGATTCCAATGCCGAAACAGCGGCATTACCAGCTTCATCCCGCACGAGATCGATGATTGCAATGTCGAAGCCTTTGGCGGCCAGAGCCCTGGCAATACCAAGGCCGATGCCGCGCCGGGCGCCGGTAACCAGAGCGACGGGTTTGGGCTGGATACTCATCATGCAAGCTCCCCGGCAATGATGTGATCGGCGACGCGCAGCGCCTGCGCGGCGATGGTCAGCGCCGGGTTGACCGCGGCGGATGTGGGCAGGAAGGCGGCATCGACGACAAACAGGTTGGGATGGTCGAAGGCGCGGCAATGGACATCAAGCGGCGCCTGCGCCGGGTCGGTGCCCATCCGCACGGTGCCGCATTGATGCGACGGGGTCTTGCGGTCAAAGGCCTTGGACAGGACCACGGGAAACCCGGCGGCGCGCAACACCGACTTGATCCGGGCCACCAGTTTCTGATGTGCCGGCCAGTTGCTGCGCACCCATTCGAGAATGATCCTGTCACCATCGACGCGAACGCGGCTTTCCGGCTTGGGAACATCCTCGCTCATGGCAAGGAAATCCACCGTATGGCGGCAGAACCGGTCGAGTATCCATTCGGGCACAAGCTTCAAGTCCGACTTCAGCACGGGGCCGCTGATCCGCCCGAGCAATTGCACATTGCCGAGCGGTGCGCCGCCCTCGCCGTCGGACAGGTAGAAATCATTGAACCCGAATGTTTTCTGATAGATGGAATCGTTGCGGAAACGCGGATCGAACCCGATGACCGCCGACAGGTTGTGATTCATGAAATTGCGGCCGACCTGATCGGAGCGGTTGGCAAGGCCGGCGGGATTGCGGCTGTCGGCCGAGCGCAGCAGAAGCACCGCCGACTGCACCGCACCCGCCGAAAGGATCACCAGTTTCGGCTTGACCACGGCGGGCACGCCGTCCCTGACATAATGCACGGCGGCAATCGACTTCCCGTCACCCGCCGTTTCAAGCCGCGTGACGCGCGAATTGGTTTGCAGGCGGATATTGCCGTGCGTCAGCGCCTGGGCAAGGGCCGTGGTTTCCGCATCCATCTTGCCATTGAAGCTGTTCGGATGCGCATCCCACGGCGTCCTGCCATGGGACAGCCAGGTGTCGATGTCGACGCCGAGCGGCAGCGAGAAAGGATGGACGCCGGCAACGCGCAGCCGCCTGCGCAGGATGCCGATGGGTTCCTCGTCGGGTACGGGCGAAAAGCCATAGGGCGTCGAATGACGCGGTTCCGTCGGGTCTTCGCCCGAAGTTCCACGCACCCGGTAGAGCGCCTCTGCCTTGCCGTACCATGGCTCGAGCTCGTCATAGGCAAACGGCCAGGCGGGCGAGACACCCTCGAGATGCTGCATCTCGGCAAAGTCCTCTGCCCGGTAACGCGTCAGCACCGCGCCATAGAATTTCGAATTGCCACCAACATTGTAGTAATTGCCGGGATTGAAGGCCTTGCCCTGCGCATCGTACCAGCTTTCATCCGGGCGGAAGAACCCCTTCTGGAAGATCGCGCGCGGATCGCGGTTTTCCGGACGGTCGGGCAAATGATCGCCCGCCTCCAGGATCAGAATATCTGCTCCCGAGCCTGCCAGACCGGCGGCAATAGTTGACCCGCCAATCCCCGAACCGATGATGACGATATCGGGGGATCGGCTTTGTTGCGATGCGGCGTTCATGACATCGTGATCGTCAGGCGCCGATGCGCAGCTGCGATTGCGGATCGAAGAACACGGCCTTGTCGAGATTGAATGCCAGCTGGGTCTTCTGCCCCGGCAGAATCTGAGCGTCGGCACGCAGGCGCGCCACCACTTCCTTGCTGCCAAGCTTGGTCACGGCAAAGGTATCGGACCCCGCCGGTTCAACCACATCGATCAGGCATTCGCCTTCCACCAGCGATGTAGCGTTGCGGTCCGCGCCATCCGGATCGGTCAGCGCTTCCGGCCGAATGCCGAAAATCACGTCCTTGCCGGAATGGCCCACCAGCGCACTGGTGGTCTTCCTGATCGGCAACCGCAATGGTGCGGAATCGGGGCGGTCAAGCACAACGCTCAAATCCGAAGCACCGCCTTCGATCTTGGCCTTGAGCAGGTTCATGGCGGGTGATCCCATGAAGTCGGCGACAAAGAGGTTGGTCGGATTGTTGTAGATTTCCGCCGGGGTGCCGAACTGCTGGAGGATACCGTCCTTGAGCACGGCGATCTTGGTGGCCAGCGTCATCGCCTCGATCTGGTCGTGCGTGACATAGACGATGGTGGTTTTCATGCGCTGGTGCAGGCGCTTGATTTCGGTGCGCATGTCGACACGCAGCTTGGCATCGAGATTGGACAGGGGTTCATCGAACAGGAACACCTGCGGATTACGCACGAGCGCCCGGCCCATGGCAACGCGCTGGCGCTGGCCGCCGGAGAGCTGGCTCGGCTTGCGGTCGAGCAGATGGCCGATCTGCAGCATGTCGGCAACCTGCTTGATGGCCTTTTCGCGTTCTTCCTTCGGCACGCCGCGGATTTCCATGCCGAAGGCGATGTTTCCGCCGACGGTCATGTTCGGATAAAGCGCATAGGACTGGAACACCATGGCGATGTCGCGCTTGGAGGGATGCAGGCCGCTGATCGATTTGCCCTTGATGGAGATATCACCGGAGCTGATCGGTTCGAGCCCGGCAATGGTGTTGAGCAAGGTGGACTTGCCGCAGCCGGAAGGGCCGACGAGGACGAGAAAGCCACCCTCGTCGATCTCGATATTGATGTCCTTCAGGATCGGGACATTGCCATAGGATTTATGCAGGTTCTTGATCTGTAGGAATGACATGAGATTATCCCTTCACGGCGCCGGACATAAGTCCACGGACGAAGTAGCGCCCGGAAACGATGTAGACGATAAGAGTTGGCAGTGCGGCGAGGATCGCGCCGGCGAAATGCACGTTGTATTCCTTCACGCCCGTCGACGAGTTGACGAGGTTGTTGAGCGCGACCGTCATCGGCGTGCTGCTAAACCCGGAGAACGAGGCGCCGAACAGGAAGTCGTTCCAGATATTGGTGAACTGCCAGATGACCGACACGACAATGATCGGACCCGAGGATGGCAGCAGGATGCGCCAGAAAATCTGGAAGAAGCTCGCACCGTCGATCTGCGCCGCGCGGACCAGCTCCGTCGGAAATGCTTCGTAGTAGTTGCGGAAATACAGCGTGGTGAAGCCAAGGCCATAGATCACGTGGACGAAAATCAGGCCTTGAATCGTGCCGGCCATTCCGAGAGCCCCGAGAACCCGCGCCATCGGTATGAGAACGATCTGGAACGGAATGAAGCAGCCGAGCAGCAGCATCCCGAACATGACGTTCGAGCCGCGGAACCGCCACTTCGTCAGCACGTAGCCGTTCAGCGCGCCCAGCACCGTTGAAATTGCCACGGCCGGGATGACCATGATGATCGAATTGATGAAATAGGGCCGCAAGCCCGTCGGCTGCACGCCGATCTGGGCCGTCGACCACGCCGCAAGCCAGGGCTCGATTGTCCATTCATGCGGCGGCGACAGCATGCCGCCCTGGCGAATCTCGTCCAAGGTCTTGAGCGAGTTCACCACCATGACGTAGAGCGGCAAAAGGTAGTAAAAGGCGAAAACCAGCAGGGCGATGTAGATCAAAACGCGGGTCAGCTTGCCGCTGGAGATGGCATTGTCCGGGCTCTGGGCACTCATTTGCTGCCTCCCCTGACTTCGGAATAGAGATAGGGAATGATGATCGCGAAAATGGTGATCAGCATGATGATGGCCGAGGACGCGCCGATGCCCATGGAATTGCGGGTGAACGTATAGGAGTACATGAAGGTCGCGGGCAGTTCCGTTGCCTGTCCGGGGCCGCCGCCGGTCAATGCGATCACCAGGTCATACGCCTTGATGGCGAGATGGGCGAGCACGACGAAGGCCGACAGGAAAACCGGGCGCATCAGCGGAATGATGATACGGCGATAGATCATGGCGGTGGACGCACCATCGATCTGTGCCGCCTTGATGATCTCGTTGTCGACACCGCGCAGACCGGCAAGGAACATGGCCATGACAAAGCCGGAGGATTGCCACACGGCGGCGATCACCACCGTATAGATCGCCATCTTGGAATCCTTGATCCAGTTGAAGGCGAAACTGGTCCAGCCCCACTGGTGCATGGTGTTTTCAAGGCCGATACCGGGATCGAGAAACCATTTCCAGGCAACACCGGTCACGATGAACGACAGCGCCATGGGGTAGAGGTAGATCGGCCGCAAGAAACCTTCGATGCGGATCTTCTGATCCAGCAGAATGGCAAGGCCGAGCCCGATGACGGTGCAGATGATGATATAGAGCGAGGCAAAGATACCAAGATTGGTGATCGCCCGCCACCAATGCGGCAGGGCCCACAATTTGCGGTAATTCTCCAGTCCGACAAAACCAAAGGACGGCAACATCTTGCTGTCGGTGAACGACAGGACGCCCGTATAGATGATAAAGCCGTAGACGAAGATCAGGACAATCAGAAAACTCGGCCCCAAGACCAGTTTGGGTATCAAGTCCTGTATGCGGCTGCGGGTATCCATAGCCTCACCCCTTCAACTCTTAAGTTCTTGTCATTGCCGTGCATGTTCACGGGAACCTGTCCGGGGCTTAGCGCCCCGGACAGAAGGCGCGCGCTTACTTGGCAGCGTCCACGGCGGAAACGAGTTCCTTGACCGCTGCATCGGACGTCAGCTCACCGTTGAATTCGCGGGTAACCACGTCATAGATCGCATTCTTAATGGCAGCCGGAACCGCATAGCCATGGGCCATGGAGCCGTAGAGCGTGCCGGCCTTGTTCGCTTCGGCCAGATCCTTGATCGCCTTCTTGCCGCAGGCATCGAACGCTGCATCGGAAACGTCCGTGCGTGCCGGCGCGGAACCCTTCACGACATTGAAAGCGGACTGGAAGGTCGGGCTTTCAATGGACGATGCCATGACGAGCTGCGACTTGTGCTCTGCTTCGCTCTTCTTGAAGAACAGGAACTGGTCGGAGTTGAAGGTGACCGAACCCTGGGTACCGGGGAAGCGCATGCAAACGAAATCCTTGCCTGGCTCCTTCTTGGCCTTGACGAACTCGCCCTTGGCCCAATCGCCCATGAACTGCACGCCTGCCTTACCCTCGATAACCATGGTGGAAGCAAGGTTCCAGTCGCGGCCGGAGAAGTTGCTGTCCACGTAGGTGCGCAGCTTGGTCATACGGTCAAACGCTTCCTTCATCTTCGCGCCGCCCAAAGCCTTGGGATCGAGATCGATGAAAGCAGCCTTGTAGAAGTCATTGCCGAGCGACAGGACAACCGCATCGAAAATCGTTGCGTCCTGCCATGGCTGGCCGCCGTGGGCGATCGGTGTGATGCCCTGCTTCTTGAAGTTGTCGAGAAGGGCAATCAGCTCGTCCCAGTTCTTGGGTTCCTTGCCGCCAGCCTTGTCGAGAGCGGCCTTGTTGATCCACATCCAGTTGGTGGAGTGAACGTTGACCGGTGCGGCGATCCAGTGACCGTCATATTTGGAGAAATTCTGCAGCGCGCCGGGAATAACGTCGGCCCACTTCTCCTTCGAGGCAACATCGTCAAGATTGGCAAGAACACCCTGCTTGGCCCAGTCGGTGATGTCGAAGCCCAGGGCCTGCACGGCTGTCGGAGGGTTGCCGCCGGTCACGCGAGCGCGCAGAACGGTCATGGCTTCCGTACCGCCACCGCCGGCGACAGGCATGTCGGACCAGGTGATGCCCTTCTTTTCCAGATCCTTCTTCAGGACTTCCAGCGCCGTCGCTTCACCGCCGGATGTCCACCAATGCAGGACTTCGACGTTTTCGGCAGCGCGGGCCATCGTGGCCGTGCCGAGCAGCATGGCTGCCGCAGCAACCGTATTCATCAACTTATTCATTTCATTCCTCCCAAGGAAAAAAAGATAAAATTCCCACTACCCTAGACCTCAGTTATCCCTCAGCCTGCTCCATTCATACAATAAGCCGAACGGCGAATACAATCGATTTAATTCGACGCCCAAAGTAATGTCCTCCGCCCCATATGCATGTTCAGGGTCTTGGTCTCGGTGTAGTCCTCGACCGCATGACGGCCCAGTTCACGGCCAAGGCCAGACTGGCGATAACCGCCGAACGGCAGCTCCGCTGCGCCGTCCATGAACGTGTTCATCCAGATGGTCCCGGCACGCACCCGGCGGCCAACGGTCAGACACGTATCGAAATCGCGGCTCCACACGCCTGCCGACAGGCCGTAGTCGATGGAATTGGCAATCCGGATGGCGTCTTCCATCGTCTCGAATGTTAGCACGGAAAGCACAGGACCAAACACTTCTTCACGCGCCACCGCCATATCCGGCTGCACCGCCGAAAGAATGGTCGGGCTCATATACTGCCCGAGGCCCAAATCAAGCGGTGCACCGCCATGCGACAGCGCCGCACCGGCGGTTTCGGCATTGCGCACGTAGGTATCAATCTTGGCCAGATGTTCCGGGGTGATGATCGCGCCGACCTTGGTTTCAGGGTTGAGCGGGTCACCCACTTTCACCCTAGCGGAAAGCTCCGCAACGCGGCGCGTTACTTCATCAGCAATGTCGCGATGCACGATCAGCCGCGAACCGGCATTGCAGCATTCGCCCGCGTTGAAATAGGCGCCGAACACCGCCGCATCAATGAAATCATCGAGATTGGCATCCGGGAAAACAATCTGCGGGTTTTTGCCGCCAAGCTCGAGCGAGACCTTTTTCAGCGTTTGGGCAGCATTGGCCATCGTCAGCTTGCCGACAAGGGTCGAGCCCGTGAACGAGACCATATCGACATCCGGATGGGTGGTCATCGGCGCGCCGACTTCCGCGCCCGTACCGGCAAGGATATTGACGACACCGGCGGGAACACCGGCTTCCATCAGGATTTCGCCGAGAACGAGCGTGGACCCCGAGGTCAGTTCTGACGGTTTTACAACAGCCGTGCAACCAGCCGCCAGGGCAAAGGGCAGTTTCTGGCTGACGATCAGGAACGGAAAGTTCCACGGCGTGATAATGGAGATGACGCCGATCGCCTCGCGCAGAACCACGCCCAGCGTGCCGTCGCCCAGCGTGTTGTAGCTTTCCCCGTGCAGATCGCGGCCAAGCGCGGCGGCATAGCGCCAGATATCGACCGCACCACTCAGCTCGCCCTTGGCCTGCGAAATTGGTTTGCCGGATTCGATGCAGTCGAGATAGGCAAGTTCGTCGGAACGGGCAGCAATCAGATCAGCGGCTTTGAGCAGGATATTCGAGCGCTCTGCACCGGTCATGCGCGACCAGGGACCGTTGTCGAAGGCATTGCGGGCGGCATGGATGGCGCGCTCCGCGTCGGCTTTCGTGCCTGCCTGATAGCGCGAGACCACGACACCATGGCCGGGGCTCTTGCGCTCGATCACGCCGCCTTGCGCCCCATTGGTCCATTTGCCGTCGATCAGCATCTGGAATTCGCGCACCTTGAAATTATCGAGCGCCTGTGGCCGCATCAGAACCGTCATTACCATTCTCCCTTGAACACGGGCTCACGCTTTTCGGCAAAGGCCGAAACACCTTCTTTCAGGTCCGCTGTTTTGGCGACGAGGATCGAGCCGAGGGCTTCGACCGCCGTGCCATTGTCTTCGCCGTTAGCCGACGCAATCATCAGTTTCGCCACTTCCACCGCAGCCGGGCCGCGCCTGGCGATCCGTTCGGCATAGGCCTGCGCCGCGGTGACGGCAGCGCCGGTTTCCACCACGTGATCGACGATCCCAAGCGAGGCTGCTTCAGTCGCGCTGAAGATTTCGCCGCCCAGCGCCATGCGGCGCACGGCCTGTGCACCAAACCGGCGGACAAGCCGCTGCGTTCCCGACCAGCCCGGCACCATGCCAAGGCCGGTCTCCGGCAGGCCGATGCGGATATGCGTTTCGGCAATGCGGATATCGGCAGCAGCCGCCAGCTCCAGCCCGCCGCCCAGCGCGTGGCCGTTGAGCGCGGCAATCAATGGCACGCGCAATGTCGCCAGACGCTCGAAGACACGATGCCCGAAGCGGACCCAGGCATGGCCGAATTCATTCGGCGTCATCGCCGCCCAAGCCTTGATATCGCCGCCTGCGGAAAAGGCCTTGCCGGCGCCGGTGAGGATGGCGGCGCGAATATCGGCATTGGCCTCCAATTCGTCACACGCGGCGGAGAGTTCCTTCAACATATCGATGTCAAAAGCATTGAGTTTTTCCGGGCGCGACACGGTGATGGTTGCGACGGGGCCCTTGAAACCGACAGTGATGCGGGGCTCAGCCATGGAGCGTCCTTTCCGGTTTCTGCGGCAGCTTCAATCCGAAAGGCTCTTCGGCAAAGAGCTCTGCTGCCATCAGATTCAGATCGCCGGCAACGATCAGTGGAAATTCCGACTGATCGAGAATCTGGGTCTGGAGATCGACGCCCGGCGCGATCTCGGTCAGCACGATGCCTTCCGGGCGCAGGACCATGACGCAGCGCTCGGTGACATAGGTGATGTCCTGCCCCTGTTCCACGGCACGGCGGCCGGAGAAGGTGACGTGCTCGACTTCGTTGACCAGCTTCTTCAGCTTGCCTTCCCTTTCGATGACCAGCCTGCCATCGGCCACATGCACCTTGGCACCTGCATTGAACATGCCGGAGAAGACGATCTTGCGGGCCCGCGCGGTGATATCGACGAAACCGCCGGCACCGGCCGTCACATGCGGGCGGAAGCTGAGCTTGGACACGTTGACGGAGCCGGATTTGTCGATCTCGAGGAAGGACAACAGCGAGGCATCAAAGCCCGCCCCCTGGAAGTAGGTGAACTGATGCGGCGACGGCACGAAGGCCTCGGCGTTGGAGGCGCAGCCGAAGGCAAAGTCGAGAAGCGGGATGCCGCCGACCGGCCCCTGTTCGATCACCCACGTCACCGCGCCATGCAGGCCCTCTTCGAGCAGGATGCGCGGGACATTGGCGGAAATGCCGAAACCGAGATTGACGGCGCTGCCTGCCTCAAGCTCCGTCGCGACACGGCGGGCAATCACCTTCTGGATATTGAAATCCGGCAGGGCGAAATCGTCAAGCGGATGGAAGATCTCACCTGAGATGGCCGGGTCGTAAACGGTCTGTGTTGTCTGCTTCTGGTCGGGGTCGACGACGACATAATCAACCAGAATGCCGGGAACGCGCACGTCATGCGGTTTGAGCGAACCGCTCTTGGTGATGCGCTTGACCTGCGCAATGACGATGCCGCCATTGTTGCGCGCGGCCAAAGCCTGATCGAAGCCGCCGAGGTATGCGCCTTCATGTTCATAGGTCAGGTTGCCGCGCTCATCGGCCGTGGTCGCACGGATGATGGCGACTTGCGGGATGACCGGCTTGAAGAACAGCCATTCCTCCCCGTCGAACTCGATCTTGCGGACCACCGGCTCGCGGGCGGCTGAAGCGTTCATGGCGCAGCCCTGGCGGTCCGGGTCGACGAATGTATCGAGCCCGACCTTGGTCAGAACGCCCGGACGCTTGGCCGCCGCCTCGCGGTGCATGTCAAACAGGATGCCGGAGGGAATATTGTAGGCGGCCACTTCGTCATTGCCGATCATCTGCCAGATCAGCGGCGGTTCGGCACTCGATGGCCCGGAGGGATAGGAGCCGCCGAGAATGCGCTTGAGCAGCCCCTTCCTGGCGATGTAATCGATGCCTTTGATGCCGCTCATGTCACCCGCCGCAATGGGATGCAGCGTGGTCAGATCGCGCGGATGGCCCGTCGCATCGAAACGCGCGCCGATGGCTTTCAGCATCAGATCGGGACAGCCAAGGCCGCTTGACGACGAGACGGAAACAATCGCTGCGTCGGGGATGAGGTTTGCCGCCTCTTCAGGGGTTATGTGCTTGCTCATGCTTGAACGCCGTTCTCTTCAAAGACCCGGATTGATTGTCTGCGCGGTGCCGGTACGGGCGGCCTCGGTGACCGCAAGGCCGGCGGCAAGCGACCAGACGCCATCCTCGCCGGTTGCCGGCGGCTGCCCCTTGCCGAGGATGGCCGCGTGGAACTTGGCAATGCCGGTTTCATAGAGGTTCCTGTGGTCGAGCTTCAGCTCGGTTTCGCCCTCCGCATTGCGCAGGGTGACGGTGCCGACCGGCTTCTGCGTCATGACATTCCGGCCGACAAGCGAGCCTTCGGAGCCGTGCACCTCAAAGCCGGTTTCGGCATATTTCGTGGTGAAGCCATCATGGAACTGGGCAATCAGCCCCGACTTGAAGCGCATGACGCCCATGACGCCATCGGCAAGGCCTGCCTTGCCAAGGCCGCCGACCTGGCTGGCGGCAACCGCCTCGACGGGATCGTCGCCCAGCACATAGCGCAGGGTATCCGTGTCATGCACGGTGATATCCAGGATGACACCGCCCCCGGCTTCCGGCTTGTCGAGCCGCCAGCCCTGCAGGTGCGGCGGCAGATAGACCGCGTGAAAAACCCGGGCGGCGAGCGGCGTACCGATCCGGCCGGCGGCAATGGCATCGCGCATGGCTGTGTGGCTGGCGGCATTGCGCAGATGATGATTGGTGCCAAGCACCACGCCGGCCGCGCAGCAGGCGTCAACCATGGCCCGCGCATCCGCAAGGCTCATGGCCAGCGGCTTCTCGCACAGCACATGCTTTCCCGCGGCCGCGGCAGCAAGCACCTGATCCCTGTGCAGCTCATTGGTTGTTGAAATATAGACCGCATCAACGTCCTGATCGTTGACCAGCGCGTCAAGGGATGTAACGGATTTGGCAATACCATGACCGTCAGCATATGTCCGGCCACGCTCGGCATTCGTGCTCATGACGGAAACAATCTCGCCGCCTTCGGCACGGATCGCGTCGATCACCCATTCATGCGCAATCGTGCTCGCGCCGATCAATCCCCACCGCGTCATGCCATTTCCTCCAGATGATTGTTCCTGACCGGCGCACCACAGCTCTGCCGCACCACAAGGCGCACGGATGTCACCAGCGATTCCTGTTCATTGCCGCCGGCATTGATCTGCTTGAGCAGCAGCTGCGCCGCGCGCTGGCCCATGCCCTGCGGGTCGACCGAAACGGTCGTCAGCGCCGGGACGGCGGTCTTGGCCTCGATGACATCGTCAAAGCCGATCACGCCGAACCCCTTGCCGGGCTCGATGCCGACGGTCCGCAAACCATCGCAGACGCCGAAGGCCACCGCATCGTTGAGGCACAGCGCCGCCGTTGCCCGATCAGCGAGCAGCATCATCCGCTCGACCGCGGCAACACCGCCGGCACGGGACGGGGCGGAATGCACGATCAGTGCTTCATCGGCAGCAATGCCCGCTTCCTGCAGGGCATCGCGATAGCCGCGCAGCCGCTCGGCAAAAACCGCCGTATCAAGAAAGCCGCCCATGAAGCCGATACGCGTATGGCCGAGGGAAACCAGATGGCGCACAGCGGCCTTCGCGCCGGTATAATTGTCGGAAAGCAGGGTGGAGACCTTGGCGCCGGGCAGATTGCGCACCACGACGACAACCGGAATACCGCTGTCGATCAGGGGCTTGAGATCAGCCGCTTCCGTGCCGCGCGCCGGTGACAGGATCAGCCCGGCAATGCCGTTTTCCCGCATGGATGCGATGACTTCGCGCTGGCGGTCAACACTCTCGCCGCTATGGGCAAGAAACTGCACATAGCCAGCCGACTGAACGACCATGTCCATGCCGACGGCGAGTTCGGCGAAGAAACTGTTGGTGAGGTCATTGACCACGATGCCGACGATCTTCGAGCGCGCCTGCCGCAGGTTGGCCGCACCGCGATTATAGACATAGCCGAGATCGGCAATGACGCTGTTGACCTTTTCGCGGGTCTTTTCATTGACCAGGGGACTGCCCTGCAGAACCAGGGACACGGTGGATTTCGACACGCCGGCGGCATGCGCAATATCCACAACGGTTGTCCGGCTTCGGTTCACGGCCTTCCTCCACAGTCAGATGATGGATATAATTGGAACGTTCCAAATATGTCAAGCAGGAAAAATCAGAAGCGATCGCTGTGCGACACCGGAATGACCGGAAAGCCATGATTACAGTGAAGTTTTGCTCATTTTCACTCTCTCGATCGGTGATTTTCTATTTTGTGACTGCGCAAAGCCTTGGATTTTTCCCTCTTGTTTTTTGGAACGTTCCAAATTACAAAGCCCTCACATGACCGGGAGCGCCAAGATGAGCCTAGTTCTGAACCTGCCCGCCGCCGACGGCACACTTTCAGCCTACCGCCTTTCGGGCGAACCAACGGCACGGCCGGATGCTCCGCCATCCTTCAGCCGTATCGCCTATGCGGCCGCCCATGTGGTGTCCGACCCGCGCCGGGACAGCGCCCCCTGGGGAGCGCCCGCCATCGACTGGGATGCCACGATGGCCTTTCGCCATCACCTCTGGTCACTCGGATTCAAGATCGCCGAAGCCATGGACACCGCCCAGCGCGGCATGGGCCTGGACTGGGCCGGTGCGCAGGAACTGATCCGCCGTTCGCTCGCCGAGGCTCGCAGCGTGCCGGGCGCGGACCTTGCCTGCGGTGCCGGGACCGACCAGCTGGCGCCGGAAAACACCCGCAGCCTCGCAGATGTCATCGCCGCCTATGAAACACAGATCGGCTTTGTCGAGGCTGAGGGCGGCCGGGCCGTGATGATGGCCAGCCGGGCACTGGCCAGGGCGGCAAAATCCCCGGATGACTACCGGACCGTCTATGGCGAGATTCTGCGCCAGACCCGCAACAAAGTCGTCCTGCACTGGCTTGGCGACATGTTCGATCCGCAGCTTGCCGGTTACTGGGGCTCCCACGACTTCGAACATGCCCTGGAAACCGTGCTTGCCATCATCGATGACAACAGGGACAAAGTCGAAGGCATCAAGATTTCGCTGCTCGACAACACAAGGGAGATTGCGCTGCGCAACCGGCTGCCCGAGGGGGTCCTGTGCTTCACCGGCGACGATTTCAACTATGCCGAACTGATCGAGGGCGACGGCGCACGGTACAGCCATGCGCTGCTCGGCATTTTCGACGCGGTCGCGCCGCAGGCCTCCAAAGCGCTGGCGCTGCTGGCAAAGGGCGAGACGACGGCCTTCCGCGCCGTGATCGAACCGACCGTGCCGCTGTCCCGCAAAATCTTCGAAGCCCCGACGCAGTATTACAAGGCAGGGGTGGTTTTTCTGGCCTGGCTCAATGGTCACCAGAGCCATTTCACCATGCCCGTCGGCATGCAATCGGCACGCGGCATCGTTCACTATGCCGATATTTTCCGGCTTGCCGATCAGGCTGATGTTCTCGACAGGCCGGATCTGGCCGCACATCGCATGAAGAGCCTGCTTCAACTCTACGGTGTCTGATATCCGGCTTCTGCTGGCGTCCCTCTTGATCCCGCGAGCGGGGCGGGCGATTGTCCATGCCGACTCGCTCCATCATCCGGGATTCCCCATGAAGCTGCTTTATCAGACCCACTCGCCCTACGCCCGCAAGATACTGGTCGCCATGCACGAAATCGGTCTGGCGGACAACGTCGAGGTCATTCACCACGAAACCAGCCCGACCCGGCGCAATGAGGCGGTCTATGCGCTCAACCCGCTGGGAAAGGTCCCGGTGCTGATCGGCGAGGACGGCTTTGCGCTCTTCGATTCAGTTGCCATCGCGGACTATCTCAGCACCCTCCCCGGTGGCTCCATACTCATACCGTCAGGCGGGAATGCACGCTGGGAAACATTGCGCCTGCAGGCGGCGGCGCAGGGCATTGCCGATTCCGGCATTGTGGTGCGCTGGGAAACCGAGCGGCGGCCGGAGCCTTTGCGCTGGCCGGCCATGCGCGATGCCCAGTTGCAGAAAATCATCGCGGCTTGCGATTTCGCCGAGAACGAAGCATCCCTCGAGGGCCTGCCGCGCATCGGCGAGATCGCCCTGGCGACAACGCTCGACTGGATCGCGTTTCGCAACGTCTATCCGTTTGCCGACGGACGCCCGCGCCTTGCCGCATGGTATGCCGGCTATTGCCAGCGTCCGTCGATGCAGGCGACCGCCTTTTCCGGCGAAACGCACGATTGAGACGGCAGTGAAACACCGTCGCCTCCAGGCCAATGCGGCGAGCGGCAGCCTGCGCCGTTGAATCCGATAGCTATTTGCACAAGCATCCAGTATTGAATAATCCGTGGTGATTTGGCCGGCCGGCTTGCAGCCACGTTAAAAAACTCGCTAAAGGGCCGCGTGCGGACCGGAAGCGATCTATTGGCTTTTTTTGGTGACCGTGATGCCTATCAAGATTCCTGATAAACTGCCCGCTTTCGACACTTTGGTCAGCGAAGGCGTACGCGTGATGACGGAAGCCGTGGCTATCCGTCAGGATATCCGCCCGCTCCAGATCGGGCTGCTGAACCTGATGCCCAACAAGATCAAGACAGAATTGCAGATCGCGCGCCTGCTTGGCGCTTCGCCGCTGCAGATCGAACTTTCACTGGTGACCGTCGGCAGCTACAAGCCGAAGAATACGCCCGAAGACCATCTCAGCGCCTTTTATGAGACGTGGGAAAAGGCGCAGCACCGCACGTTCGACGGTTTCATCATTACCGGAACCCCCGTCGAGACAATCCCGTTCGAGGATGTGAGCTATTGGCCGGAAATGCGCGATATTCTGGAATGGACGCAAACCAACGTCCATTCGACAATGAACGTCTGCTGGGGCGCGATGGCGGCGCTTCATCATTTCCACGGCGTGCCGAAGCATCCGCTTGGCGAAAAAGCATTCGGTGTCTACCGCCAGAGAATCCTGAAGACAGCGTCGCCCTATCTCAACGGCTTTTCCGACGATTTCAGCATTCCGGTATCACGCTGGGCCGAAGTGCGGCCGGCGGACATTCTTGCGCGGCCGGAACTGACCCTGCTGGCGCATTCGGAGGAGAAGGGAGCCTGCATTGTCGAAGATCCGCGGTACCGCCGCCTTTATGTGCTCGACCATCTCGAATATGATTCCAGTTCGCTGGCCGATGAATATTTCCGCGATGTTCAGGCGGGGGTGCCGATCAACCTGCCGTTCAACTATTTCCCCGATGACGACACATCGAGGCCGCCGCCCAATCGCTGGCGCTCGCATGCGCATCTGCTTCTGTCCAACTGGATAAACGAGATTTATCAGACGACACCCTTCGATATCGGTTCAATCGGAAAATCCAGATAGACGAACGAAGGGCCAGCCCGGCTGCCCGCCGCTACTGCGATGGGCGCTGGACGGTTTTGGCCATGAAGGTTTCGAGGGCGTCGGCCTGGGCGTCGGTGACATGCAGGCCGATCTTGGTGCGCCGCCACAACACGTCCTGTGCGGTCAT
>NZ_JBQEPA010000029.1:0-61079 GCF_052056495.1 Phyllobacterium sp. 22229 | reverse complement strand
CACCACCGGGCGCCGCTCTTCGGGCGCCGGTGTGAAAATCAGCTCATGGGCGTCATCGGCCTGCTGCGGCAGCGGGGTCAGCTTCGGGCTGGACGAGCGGGCGGAGGTTTCGACCGGGCCGATGGTGACCGGCAGCGGGCGGCGCGAAAGCGCGGGCCCCAGGGCGACGAAGTGTCCGCGTGCCAGATCGCGGAACTGTTCCGCCTGCCGGCGTTCCATGCCGAGCAGATCGGATGCGCGGGCCATGTCGATATCGAGGAAGGTGCGGCCCATCAGGAAGTTGGAGGCTTCGGCGGCGACGTTCTTGGCCAGCTTGGCCAGGCGCTGCGTGGCGATGACCCCGGCAAGCCCGCGTTTGCGGCCGCGGCACATCAGATTGGTCATGGCCCCGAGCGACAGTTTGCGCGCTTCGTCGGAGACTTCACCGGCAACTGCCGGGGCAAACAGCTGCGCCTCGTCGACCACGACAAGCATCGGATACCAGTAGTCACGCTCCGCATCGAACAGGCCGCCGAGAAACGCCGCGGCGCAGCGCATCTGCTGTTCGACATCGAGGCCTTCAAGATCGAGCACCACGGATACCCGGTGCTGGCGGATGCGCGCGGCAATGCGGGTCAGTTCATTCTCGGTGCGCGCGCCATCGACGACCACATGGCCGTATTTGTCGGCAAGGGTGACGAAGTCGCCTTCCGGATCGATGACGCATTGCTGCACCCATTGGGCGCTCTGTTCGAGCAGGCGGCGCAGGAGATGGGATTTGCCCGAACCGGAATTGCCCTGGACCAGCAGGCGCGTTGCCAGAAGCTCTTCCAGGTCGAGCATGGCTTTTGCGCCTGCGGGCGCCGCTCCCATGTCGATGTCGACCTTCATTGCTTCTCCAGACCGGTGGTGATTCCGCGCACGGTCAAACGTGCGCGGACCTCCTTAGCATCCCTTTTCCGCTCATGCGCGAGCGATATGCCGCTTCTCACCGGAAACCCACAGATGGTTTTCCGCATCGGTGCGGCGCAGCACCGCACCGAACTCCTGCATCCGCGCAACCACGTAATCCGGCTCCATCAGCCCGTCCGGGAAATACAGGCCCGGCGCCACCTTTTCCCCGCCGGCAAGACCGAGCAGGCGCTCCACGGCCAGGGCGACATGCAGAGCGGTCAGGGGTGCCTGGCCCTGCGGATGGACGATGTCGAGGCGCGCGGTGGTTTCCTCGCCGGTTTTGAGCTGACCGCTGATCTCGATGACGATCTCGGTGGAGAAGGCTTCGCCGCGGCGGCGGCTCGCCGATTGGCCGTATGCCATGTCAAACCGGATGGAGTGCGCGCCGGTGGTAACACCGAGGCTGAGAACATCGAGGGGCGCGTAGGCGCTTGCCTCGACCTTCGTACCGTCGATATCCGTGAACTGGCGGGTGGCGTTCTCGCCCGTGACCCAGCGCCATTTGCCGCTTTTGAGCGCCAGCGGATTGGGCGCGGACTGGGTCAGCCGCTCAAAATCGGCAAAGGCGGCCGGTCCGCCCATGTCCTGCTCGTCCAGCACGGCCGCAATGGTAATGTCGTCAATCCGGCTGAAGTCCCTGGCCGCCTGGAGCGCGGGGAAGGTGGCCGACCCTGCCAGCCAGGTACTGGCCATGAGGATGGCCGAACTGTTTGGTTTATGGATGTAATGCGCCATTTCCGGTCCGACTTCGAACACGCCGCTGGAGACGCTCAGATAGGGCAGACGGTGCGCCTGCGCATATTTCAGGCTGTTGAGCGTCTCGTCCTTGACGAACAGCACGATGGCGCTGAAAGCCTTGCCGCCGGGCTGACCAAGATCGGCCCGGTCAAGGTCGATGGCCACCGCCTCGGCGCTGCCGAGAGATCTGGCAACGAATTCCGCCTTGGCCAGATCGCGCCCGCCGATGGCAATCGGCAGATCCGGGTGGAGCTTGCGCAGGGTTTGTGCCGCTTGTGCGCCGACGAAGCCGGATCCGCCAATGATGAGGACAGGGGCTGTAGTGGTCGTGGACATGGGATGTTCCTTTATATTACTATAGGTAAGTTACTTTTAGTAATATGTAGGTGCGCGATTGCAAGTCAAGGGGTGACGTTGCTATTCTGGCAAAAAGGATATCCGCATGAGCAAGACCGCAGCCGCCAAGAAAATGCCGAAAGCCCAGCGGCGGGAGCAGCTCATGGAGACGGCGCTGGGGATCATCCGCACGCAGGGAACCGATGCGCTGACGCTTGGCTATCTGGCGGAGCGTGCGGGGGTGAGCAAGCCGATTGCCTATGAACATTTCGGCACGCGCGCCGGCCTGCTGATTGCGTTGTATCAGCAGCTGGACCAGCAGCAGGTCGATGATTTGCTGGCAGCTCTGGAGCAGGCGCCGAAACAGCTGGGCAGCGTCGCCCGGCTGATGAGCGAGGCTTACATGGCCTGCTACCGCTCCATAGGCCCGGAATGGCATGCCATCTCAGCCGCGCTCAAGGGCGATGAGGAAATGGAGAGATTTCAGAAGGCGCTGATCGACGGCTATGTCGATCTCTACTGCACCGCGCTGGCACCCTATTCGGCGCTTTCTGCCGATGAGCTGCGCCTGCGCTGCGCCGGTATCATCGGCGCAGCCGAGGCCATTTCGCGGGAAATGACCTGCGGCTGCGTGGATGAAGCCACCGCAGCGGCCACCCTGGGATCGCTGATCCTGCAGTGGGTGGCCAACTGATACCGGATTTGCATCATGGTGAACTTGTTGAACCACGCACTACAGTTTTTGCTTTAGATGCTTACTGTCCGCCCAAGAAACTCCCGCATCAGTGCAGCGACTTCTTCGGCATGGTCTTCCAGAAGAAAATGCCCGCCATCGAAAATGTGCAGCTCTGCCTTGGGTAGCTGTCCGGTATAGGCCCTGGCGCCGGCAAGGGTGAAGAAGGGATCATGCTGGCCCCAGGTGATCAGCATCGGCGGCTGGTGCTCGCGGAAATAGGCCTGGAAATGCGGGTACTGCTTGAGGTTTGACTGATAATCATGCAGCAGGTCGATCTGGGCCTCGGCAATGCCGGGACGGTCGAGGCCGTTCTGCGCGTGGGTCCAGGCATCGGGGCTGATGCGGGCCGGATCTTTCGCACCGAACAGGTATTGGCCCCTTGTGTCCTCGATCGAGAGGTGGCGGCGCATGGCGGCCTCCGTCTGTGCATTGCGGTCCGCCCACAGGCGCCGGGCCGTATCGAAACCGTCCGACAGGCCTTCTTCATGCGCCACGGCGTTCTGCACGAAAATCGCCGTCACCCGTTCCGGGTGGCGGGAAGCGAGGCGGAAGCCGACGGGACCGCCGAAATCCTGCGCGTAAAGCGCATAGCGCTTGAGGCCGAGCTTCCGGGTGAATGCGTCGATGATGTCGGCGAGATGATCGAATGTATAGCGGAACGCCGTGTGGGACGGGGCATCGCTGTAACCGGAGCCGGGATAATCCGGCGCGACAACATGGTAACGGTCGGCCAGGAGCGGGATGAGGTCGCGGAACATATGCGACGAGGTGGGAAAGCCGTGCAGCAGGAGCAGCGTCGGTGCGTCCTTCGGCCCGGCTTCCCGGTAAAAGATATTCACGCCATCGACCTCCTCGGTCCGGTAGCTGATCAGCGGGCGTGCGTGTTCGTTCGATTGTGACATCGTTCCTGCTCCTGTTGGATGGGCGGTTGCACCGTCTAAATTACATTTTGATGGTTACTCAAATGGAGTAACTTGTCAAATTGAATTTTGATGGTTACTTCTAGGAGTGAAAGGACATGCGATGCCGTTCATTTTTCTGGGCAATGCCCTCTGGCTGGATTTCGTCAACACGCAGATCATCGATGGTGAGTTCATCGATCTCATCGGCAAGGACGGTGCGTTTCTGCAATGGGCGAAGACGGCCGATCTTCAGGCTGATGCGGCTGATGCGGCCACCTTCAACGCCGCCTTGACGGAAGCGCAGGCGTTCCGTGCGCAGTTGCGCGCGGCGGCGGATGGTCTGGCGGCCGGGACGGCGCTCAATCCTGCCTTTATCGCCGATATCAACCGGCGGATGGCGGAACATCCGGTTGCAACGGTTCTGGAGACATCAGGGAGCGGGTGGGCGACCAGCGCAAAGCCCGTCACCACGGGGCCGCAAAGCGTATTGGCTGAAATCGCCTCCGACTTTGCCCGGTTTGTTACCGACGAAGCGACGAATGTCCGCCACTGCAGCAATGAGCGCTGCTGCATCGTCTTCTACGATACCAGCAAGAATCACACGCGGCGCTGGTGCAGCATGGAGACGTGCGGCAACCGGGCCAAAGCGGCCGGCCGCCGCGCGCGCATTGCCCGCTAGGCCCGCTGTTCCAGCCGCAGGCGTTTTGCCGCCTCGACCATGTTGACGAGGGCTGGCTTGACCTCTTCCCATTTGCGGGTTTTCAGGCCGCAATCGGGATTGACCCAGATCTGGTCCGGGGCGAGATGGGTTTTCGCCTTGCGCAAGAGGCCGGCCATTTCATCCACCGGCGGGATGCGCGGGGAGTGGATGTCATAGACACCAGGTCCGATCTCGTTGGGGTAGTGGTAGGTCACGAACGCGTCGAGCAGTTCCATTTTCGACCGCGATGTCTCGATGGAGATCACATCCGCATCCATGGCCGCGATGGAGTCGATGATGTCGTTGAACTCCGAATAGCACATATGCGTATGGATCTGCGTTTCGTCCTGAACGCCTGAGGCTGACAGGCGGAAACATTCGGTGGCCCAGCCGAGATAGGCGGCCCAATCGGCCCGGCGGACCGGCAGGCCCTCGCGGATGGCCGGTTCGTCGATCTGGATGATGCGGATTCCAGCCTTTTCAAGGTCGCTCACCTCGTCGCGCAGTGCCAGTCCGATCTGGCGGCAGACCTGATCGCGCGGAAGGTCGTCGCGCACGAACGACCATTGCATCATGGTCACCGGCCCCGTCAGCATGCCCTTCATCGGCTTGTCGGTCAGCGACTGCGCATAGGCAGCCCAGTCGACCGTCATGGCCTGCGGGCGGCTGACATCGCCGAAAATGACCGGCGGGCGGACGCAGCGCGAACCGTAGCTCTGCACCCAGCCATGCCGGGTGAAGGCAAAGCCGGACAGTTGCTCGCCGAAATACTGCACCATGTCATTGCGCTCGAATTCGCCGTGCACCAGCACGTCGATGCCGATTTCCTCCTGCCAGCGGATGGAGTTTTCCGTTTCCTTGCGCAGCAGCGCCGCATAGGCATTGGCGGTCAGCGCCCCCTTGCCATGCTCCGCCCGCGCCTTGCGCACCCCTTCCGTCTGCGGAAAGGAACCGATGGTGGTGGTCGGAAAATCCGGCAGCCCCAAGGATTTCTGCTTTTCCCGGCGAACGGGATAGGGGCTTTGCCGCCGCGACTGCTCCGCGGTCACCGCCTGCAGGCGCTGCCTGACCGCCGCATCGTGAATCTTGGCCGATGTCCTGCGGGTTTCCACGGCCGCACTGGCGGCTGCCAGTTCGTTGCGGACGCTATCGCGGCCGGTGTTGATCGCCCTGCCAAGGATCGACAGTTCCTCCAGCTTCTGCGTGGCAAAGGCCAGCCAGCTCTTGAAGTCAGGGTCGATGTCCGTTTCAAGTTCGAGATCGACAGGCGTGTGCAGCAGCGAGCAGGACGGCGCGAGAATGAGGTGATCGGTCCCCCGCTGGCTGATCACCGGTTCGATACGCCGCAGGATCGCCTCGAGATCGGCGCGCCAGACATTGCGGCCGTCGATGACGCCGAGCGACAGGACGAGGCCGGCGGGTGCCTCGGCCACGACAGTATCGAGTTGTTCGGGTGCACGGCAAAGATCGAGATGCAGGCCGGCAACGGGCAGCCCGAGCGCCAGGTCGAGATTGTCGCCAAGCGCGCCGAAATAGGGTGTCAGCAACAGTTTCAGGCGGGGAAGGGCACGGGCGAAAAACGCATAGGCCATCTTGAATGCAGTTTTTGTGGTTTCGTCGAGATCGAGCACCAGTGCGGGCTCGTCGATCTGCACCCATTCGGCGCCGTTGGCGGAGAGGCGGCGGAGGATTTCCGTATAGACCGGCAGAAGGCCCGGCAGCAGCGACAGCGGATCGGTCTGCGCATCCTTGCTCTTGGCCAGCGTGAGGAATGTAACCGGCCCGAGAAGCACGGGACGCGTGTCAAAGCCCTGCTCCTTCGCTTCGCGGTATTCGTCGACCGGCTTGTTGGAACCGAGGGTGAATTCCTGCCCCTTTGTCAGTTCCGGCACCATGAAATGATAGTTGGTATCGAACCACTTCGTCATTTCCTGAGCGGCCACCCCGTGGTGGGTGCAGGCGCCGTGATCATGGCCGCCCTGGCTGCCGCGCGCCATGGCGAAATAGGTCTCGGGCGAAACCGGCCCGCCCTTCCATGCATAGCTCTGCGGCACCGCGCCAAGCATGACGCTGGTGTCCAGCACGTGGTCATAGAGCGAAAAATCATTGCTCGGCATGTGGCTAAGCCCATGCGCCTGCTGCAGGGTCCAGTTCTCCCGGCGCAGTTCTGCCGCGATATCCTGCAGGGTGACGATATGCGATTGGCCCGACCAGAATTTTTCCAGCGCGAATTTCAGCTCGCGCCGCTTGCCGATCCGCGGAAAACCCAGATTGCTTGTGGTGATAGTCATAGTTCCTTACCCCGATGGTTGAGGGCAAAGGCCAGGCGCACGCGTGCAGGACATACGGGCGCTCATGACGCCCGCTTGCAAGCGACACACCGGACACCCCGCCCGTGGACGTTATCTATCGCGGCAGGTCTCCTGGCTTGCGGGTCGGTGCTCTCGTCAGGCCTTCCCGATCCGTCCTGGGATCAGTGACACGAAATTGACAACAGCTCGCCGCTTACAGTTGCGGGGGCAGCTCCGGATTGAACCGCTGGCAGCGATCGCACCGTATTCCCTCTTAGCTCTGCGCCCGGAGGCGCAGAGAACCACGATGCGGGGTATGGTAGGCGCGTCGCCGAAGACTGTCAACAACACATAAAGACATATTTATATGGTTACATCTTCGGGTCAGTGTGCGATGGCAGGTTCGCCGACGCGGTCGTCCTTGCTGCTCTTGCGGATAGTCAGCGCCAGCAGCGCGGCGATCAGGCACAGGACACCGGCGGTGAAGAAGGCCGGGAGGTAGCTTGCATATTCCGTGCGGGCAAAACCGCCGCCATAGGCGGCCGATGCGGCGCCGAGCTGGTGACCGGCGAAGACCCAGCCGAACACCATGCCGGCCTTTTCCCGGCCAAACCGGTCCGTTGCCAGCTTGACCGTCGGCGGTACGGTGGCGATCCAGTCAAGACCGTAGAACATGGCAAACAGCGACAGGCCGTAAATCGAGAAATTGCTGTAGGGCAGGAACAGCAGCGAGGCGCCGCGCAGGCCGTAATACCAGAACAGCAGCCAGCGGTTGTCGACCCGGTCGGACAGCCAGCCGGAGCCGATCGTGCCGAAGAAATCGAAAAAGCCCATCATGGCCAGCACGCTGGCGGCGGTGACGGCCGCAAGCCCGTAATCACCGCAGAGGGCAACGAAGTGAGTCTGGATGAGGCCGTTGGTGCTGGCGCCGCAGATGTAGAAGGTGGCAAACAGCACCCAGAACGTGCTGCTGCGCGATATTTCCTTGAGGGTGGCCAGCGGCAGGATGATGAGGGACAAAAGCCCGCCGGTTACCGCTGCGGTCTTTGCCACTTCCTTTTCGCCATAGGCGGGCAAGCCGACATCGGACGGGCGGTCCCGCATCAGAAGGAAGACGGCGGCCGCTGCGACGGCGAGCAGGGCGCAGACCATCATGGTCGCCGCGCGCCATCCGTAATTCTCGCTGATCGAAGCCATGAGCGGCATGAAGGCCAGCTGTCCGGTGGCCGAGCTTGCCGTGAGCATGCCCAGCACCAGCCCGCGCCGGTCGGTGAACCAGCGGGTGGCAACTGTCGCACCGAGCACTATGGCGGTCAGGCCGGTGCCGAAACCGATCACCACGCCCCACAGCAGAATGAGCTGCCAGATCTGCGTCATGCCGAGGGAGAGGAAGGAACCGCCGGCAATGAGCGCCAGCGCCACGCACACGACTTTCCGCACGCCGAAATAGTTCATGAAGGCCGCGGCGAACGGGCCCATCAGCCCGAACAGCAGCAGCCGGATGGAGAAGGCGGTGGCGATCTGTTCCGTCGTCCAGCCGAATTCCTTTTCCAGCGGCACGATGAGCACGCCGGGAGCGCCGACGGCCGCTGCCGTCACAAGCATGGTGAGGAAGGTGACGGAGACGACGACCCAGCCATAGTGGACATTGCGCCGGGCGAGCGCGGCTGCGAGAGGCGATGAAATCATGTTCGTGTTCCCTGGAAGGTCATCGGCTTTTAAATGACGATCATCATATTTGACTATTGATGACGATCATCATATAAATTGTCAATGCAGTTTTTTTGAAGGAATGTTTCATGCGCGTCAGCAGGGACCAGGCAGCACAGAACCGCGCCCGCATCATCGAGATCGCCGGACAGCAGTTCCGCGAAAAGGGTTTTGACGGCATCGGCGTTGCCGATGTGATGAAAAGCGCGGGTCTGACCCATGGCGGCTTCTATGGGCATTTCAATTCGAAGGACGATCTGATCGCCGAGGCCTGCGCTGCAGCCATGGCCCTGTCGGTGCGGCGGTGGACCAGCCTGTCCGAGGCGTCACCCGGCGATGCGCTCGGTGCGATCACCCAGTCCTATCTGGCGGGCGATGCCCATGGCGAGGGGCAGATGAGCGGCTGCATGATGGCGGCGCTGGCGCCGGATATCG
Organism: Phyllobacterium sp. 22229; assembly: GCF_052056495.1. Classification (NCBI taxonomy): domain Bacteria; kingdom Pseudomonadati; phylum Pseudomonadota; class Alphaproteobacteria; order Hyphomicrobiales; family Phyllobacteriaceae; genus Phyllobacterium; species Phyllobacterium sp. 22229. The sequence goes on along the minus strand of NZ_JBQEPA010000029.1, from coordinate 52,298 downwards.
CCCGGCGCGGCGGTCCTGTCCGCTCGCGCTTCACCGAGGGCACCAAGGCGCTTCTCGATATCCTCATCAATGCCGTGACCGGCCGCAGCAAAGCCCGGCAACGCGAAAAGGCCATCGCCATCATGGCGGGGCTGGTGGGCACCGTGGTGCTGGCGCGCGCGGTTGACGATCCCGATTTTGCCAGGGAGATCAAGCGGGTGGGCGAGGCCGCATTCGGGCGGGACGCGGAGTAGGGAGGGGATTCACACCCCCCTCTGCCCTGCCGGGCATCTCCCCCACAAGGGGGGAGATCAGCTGTCATTGCTGTTTCAACTAATCTTCAACATTGAAAACAACGCAAAAGCGTTGATGCCAATGTGATCTCCCCCCTTGTGGGGGAGATGGGCGGCAGCCCAGAGGGGGGTGAGCATTCCGCTCTACCGCCCCGGACGTCCCGTCTTTCCCGGCCGGCGTTTCTTGCGCGCATCATTGGCATCTTCATAGGAACCGATGCCGCTGCGCTCGCGGCGGATGATGGTGTCGTCGTTCCGGTTGGTGCCGCCGGGAAGCGCGGGTTTTTCCGGCACTGCGCCACGCACAGGCTTCTCCGTCCGGCCGACGGTCATCTCGTCCAGCGTGTTCTTGCGGAATTGGCCGCCGCCAAGCGGCCGGGTGGTATCACCGCCCATCTCATCGAGATGCGGCTTGCGGAACAGCGGCGAATTCGGATCGCTGTTCTCGTCGGTCACCACGCGGTGCATGGCGCGTCCGGCATTGTGCCGGCCCTTGGTCCGGCCGCTGACCGGGCTTTCCAGTTCCACTTCGCGTGCCATCGGATCGTCCGATATGGCCAGCTCCGTCTCGCGCAGCCGCTTGATTTCGTCGCGCAGCCGTGCCGCGACTTCGAAGTCGAGATCGTCGGCGGCTTCGCGCATCTGCTTTTCCAGATGTTCGAGATGCGATTTGAGGTTGTTGCCCATCATCGCGCCGGACTCGGCAAAGCCGGAAATATCGGCACGAACGTGATCGCGTTCGTAAACGCTGTTGAGAATATCGCCGATGTTCTTCTTGATGCTGGCGGGCGTAATGCCGTTGGCCGTGTTGTAGGCTTCCTGTTTTTCGCGGCGGCGGCTGGTTTCCGCCATGGCCCGTTCCATCGATCCGGTCACATGATCCGCATAGAGGATGACCTTGCCGTCGACGTTGCGCGCGGCGCGGCCGATGGTCTGGATCAGCGATGTTTCCGAGCGCAGGAATCCTTCCTTGTCGGCATCGAGAATGGCAACGAAACCGCATTCGGGAATGTCGAGGCCCTCGCGCAGCAGGTTGATGCCGACGAGCACGTCGAAAGCGCCGAGCCGCAGATCACGCAGGATTTCGATGCGCTCCAGCGTATCGATGTCCGAGTGCATGTAGCGCACGCGGATGCCCTGCTCGTGCAGATATTCCGTCAGGTCTTCGGCCATGCGCTTGGTCAGCACCGTGACCAGCGTGCGATAGCCCTTTGCCGATGTCTCGCGGATTTCGCCGAGGACATCGTCAACCTGCGATTTGGCCGGACGCACCTCGACCGGCGGATCGATCAGGCCGGTCGGCCGGATGACCTGTTCGGCGAACACGCCGCCGGCTTCTTCCATTTCCCAATTGCTCGGGGTTGCCGAAACCGCGACGGTCTGCGGGCGCATCGCGTCCCATTCCTCGAAGCGCAGCGGACGGTTGTCCATGCACGAGGGCAGGCGGAAACCGTATTCGGCCAGCGTTGCCTTGCGCCTGAAGTCGCCCTTGTACATGGCGCCGATCTGCGGAACGGTCACATGGCTTTCATCGATGAAGACGAGCGCGTTGTCGGGGATATATTCGAACAGCGTGGGCGGCGGCTCGCCCGGTTTGCGGCCGGTGAGATAACGCGAATAATTCTCGATACCGGCGCAGGAGCCAGTCGCCTCGAGCATTTCGAGATCGAAGGTGCAGCGCTGCTCCAGCCGCTGCGCTTCCAGCAGGCGGCCCGCCTGGTTGAGTTCCACCAGCCGGTGTTTTAGCTCTTCCTTGATCGACTTGATCGCCTGGTTGAGCGTCGGACGCGGCGTCACATAGTGCGAGTTCGCGTAAATCTTCACCTGGCTGAGGTCGCCGGTTTTCTGGCCCGTCAGCGGGTCGAATTCGGTGATCGACTCGATCTCGTCGCCGAACATGGAAATGCGCCAGGCCCGGTCTTCAAGGTGGGCGGGGAACAGTTCGATCGTGTCGCCGCGCACCCGGAACGAGCCGCGGGTGAAATCCATTTCGCGCCGCTTATACTGCTGCGCCACCAGATCGGCGAGCAGCGCCCGCTGGTCGAGCCGGTCGCCGATCTTCATCTCGAACGTCATGGCCGTGTAGGTTTCGACCGACCCGATACCGTAGATGCAGGAGACGGAAGCGACGATGATCACATCATCGCGCTCAAGCAGCGAACGGGTGGCGGAATGGCGCATCCGGTCGATCTGCTCATTGATCGACGATTCCTTCTCGATAAAGGTGTCCGAGCGCGGCACATAGGCTTCCGGCTGGTAGTAATCGTAATAGGAAACGAAATATTCGACCGCATTGTTGGGGAAGAAGGATTTGAACTCGCCGTAGAGCTGCGCGGCCAGCGTCTTGTTGGGGGCGAGGATCAGGGCCGGGCGCTGGGTCTCTTCGATGACCTTGGCCATGGTGAAGGTCTTGCCCGAGCCCGTGACACCCAGAAGCACCTGCGTCTTGTCGTCATCGGCAATGCCCGAGACCAGATCGCGAATGGCCGTCGGCTGATCGCCGGAGGGCTGGAAATCCGTTTCCATCCGGATGGCGATGCCGCCTTCGGATTTCGACGGACGGGCAGGGCGGTGCGGCTGCCAGGCCGTGCCGTTCTTGAACAGCGGATTGCCGCTTTCGATCAGGGCGGAGAGCGCGGCAACGGTGGCGGTGGCGCCGCCTGCCGGCAGATTGGCGGTGTCCTCCAGCGCGATATCCAGGCCGGCGACCGGGTTCAACCCGGCAGCGGCCCGCGTCTTCGGATCGCTCGATCCGCCGATGGATGTGCCGCGCGAGGTCCTCGAACTGCTGGTTTGCCTGGCCGCAGCCTTCCCCGGCTTGGCTGCCTTGGGCTTGGCTTTGGCGGTTTCCTCGGAAATCTGCTTGGCCCAATCGCTGATCGAGCCGGAGAGCGGTGTGCCTTCCAGTTCCGATTGCGGCGCCTCGCCGAAACCATCCGCGTTATATTTGTCAGGAGATTTAACCATGGGTTGAATATGGTGGGAGTCCGGCAAAATGGAAAGAGCCAAGTCTGCAAAAGTCGCCGGAAGCAGCAGGCTCCTGACATAAGGTTGTCAGGAGGAATGTCAGGGTGGCTCTCAGCCGTAGCGCAGCTTGAGGCCGAGAATGGTCAGGATCAGCAGAAGCGTCATGCCGTTGGCGGCGATGACCGGCCAGGAGCTGATCATGATGCCATAGAACAGCCAGAGCAGGACACCCAGTGCCAGCGAGACGTTGGTGACCAGCGAAATGCTGGCGGTCTCGCGGTGCCGGACGATCTTGATGATCTGCGGAACCCAGCACAGGGTGGTGATCAAGGCAGCAAGACTGCCAACGAGCTCGATATGGAGAGGCACGGACTGATCTTTCAGAAAAAACGAGAGAATTGATATATGAGCGAATTTTTCAAAAAAATACAGCGGAATCATGACTTAACCGTCAATCCGCGATAAAAATTTATGTCGCGGACTGACGGTGCCGTGTGTTGCGAAAAGACCCTACTGAACGGCGCCGAGAAGCCGGGCAGGAAGATAGATCACAAGCGACGCCGCGCCGGTGATGACGGAGGTGCCATCGGCGAGAACGGACTGCCCGGCGGGCGTTTCGTCACCGGACAGCACTTTCTGTGACAATTGCCCGCTGCGCACCATGTTCATCAGGGTCGGCGAGCTTGCGAACACCCCGTGCGACCCGCCGTCGAGGTCGGACGCATCGAGAACGACGATGCCGAGTTTCTGCAGCACGGCGATGCTGGTGCCATCACCGACGCGCGGGTGGCCGCCGGTAATGCGTCCCGACACGCTCAGGGCACTGTCGGCGCGGGAAACCAGCACCGTAAAGGGTTTTGGCAGTTCGCCGATATCCCTGACCTGTCCCTGGAACACGTCGATATCGATATCAGGCGCCGCCAGCATGATGCCCGACAGGCGGCGGAAAACATCGCGGTGGCCGGTCTGCGCCAATTGGCTCAGGGCCTCCATGACCACGAACGAGCCCATGGAATGGCCGACCAGCAGGATTTTCGTCGCCTTGGTCGCTGCGGCCAGTTGCAGAAGTTCGGCAAGACCGTCGCGGCCATAGGTGGCGCTGTCGCGGTCATAGACGTAAAGGCCGAGCGAACCCGCCGAGGGCCAGGAATAGTGGACGGAGACGGCAGGCAGGCCGTAATCATAGGCGAACTGCGCCTGCCGGAAGACGCTGTCGGCAAAATTGTTGTTATAGCCGTGGACGAAGACAAACAGCTCGCGCTGGTTGGCGGGACGTTTCGCCAGTTCCGCGTTGATCTTGTCGATGAACACCTGCTTGTTGCCATAGGGCTGGAACGCCGTTGCGGCAAAATCCCGGGCAGGGTTGGGTTTGTTGCTGCTCTTTTCCACTTCGCCGCGCTTGTGGCTGGGCGGAATGCCGACGTCGACGCGGGCAAAATTGAGGGTCGGGGAGCGCTTGGCCGAATAGGGCAGGGAGAGATTGTCCGACCGCTCGCGGCTGGTGGCGACGAAAATCGGAATGACGGCTTTGGGTCCGGTCTTGTCGTTCAGCACCGGGGCCGGCACCGCTGCATTGGCCTTGACGACGTGCTGGGACGTGAGCCCCAGGACGGCACGGCCGCCGCACCCTGTCAGCATAAATATGACAAGCAGAAAGGCCGACAGACGGGAAACGGTCATGAACACACTCCGGACAGCACTGCGGAAGTTAGAACCAGTATTTCGGCCGCACTGCAACTTAAAACCACGAATCGGCTGAAGGCAGGCACGCTGAACAGCCGCCAGCGTGACAATTTTCCAACAACCGGATGCCGTAGCCGGTCAGACGATGAGCGGGGCACGGCCCATGTTCAGATGCAGGTCGTGGCCGTCATAGGCATGCGCTTCGGCCACTGCTTCGTCGAGTTCGACGCCGAGGCCCGGCGCCATCGGCGGGATGATGTAGCCGTTCTCCCATTGTAGCGGTGTCTTGAGCAGTTCGGCATGGAACCCGCCAAAAGCCTGGATGCATTCAAGGATGAGAAAATTCGGGCTGCAGGTGGAAAGCTGGATATTGGCTGCGCCGACGATCGGACCGCAATAGAGATGCGGGGCGATCTGCGCGTGAAACGTTTCAGCCATGCCGGCGATCTTCTTGGCTTCCAGAATGCCGCCGACACGCCCCAGATTCATTTGCAGGATATTGGCGGCGCGGTTCACCAGCACCCGCTGAAACTCGTATTTCGTGGCAAGACGCTCGCCCGTCGCCACCGGGATCGTCGTGTGCTGCTGCACATAGGCCATATTCTCGGGCATGTCCGGCGGAACCGGCTCTTCGAACCACAGGGGGTCGTAGGGTTCGAGCCGTCTGGCCAGCCGCACGGCGCCGGTCGGCGTCATCTGGCCATGGGTGCCGAAGAGCAGGTCGGCCTTCGAGCCAACCGCTTCGCGCACGAGGCGGACGAATTTTTCGCCGAGATCGAGCTGTTCGAGCGAGAGCTGGCGCGGGTCGAAGGCGGTGTAGGGCGCAACCGGATCGAATTTCACGGCGGTATAGCCCTGCGCGACATATTCGGCGGCTCGCTCCGCCGAGGCCTCGGCATTCCAGTAAATCGCCGAGGTCTCGCCCAGTTCGGGTTTGGGATAGAGATAGGTGTAGCTGCGCAGCCGCTCATGCACCCGGCCGCCGAGAAGTTCATAGACGGGCTTGTCCGCTTCCTTGCCGATAATATCCCAGCAGGCCATCTCCAGCGCAGACACCGCGCCCATGATGGTCACATCGGGGCGCTGGGTAAAGCCGCCGGAATAGGCGCGGCGGAAGAACCGCTCGATGTGGTGCGGATCTTCGCCGACAAGCCAGCGCTCGGCGACATCCTCGATCACCCGGCGCATCACCTGCGGGCTGACCGTCGAATTATAGGCCTCGCCATAGCCGACAACGCCCGAATCGGTGGTGAGCTTGACGAAGATGAACCACGTGCCGCCGAACGAGGGCGGCGGGTTGCCGACGACAAAGGTTTTTACATCGGTGATTTTCATGGCCTGCTCCGCTGGTTCAGTCTCAGGCAGACCCTAAGGGAGAGGGCGCATATGTCAAAAACCGTGCAACGACCCGCCATGTCGGCTTTCTGACAGTTCTTGCGGCGAAGGTCTTTCCATTGCCTCTATTGCACTGCATCATAAGCCCACACGCAAATACCCATGGAGACCGGACGTGACTGAAGAAACCAAGCCGATCGGCGAATTGACCCTGCGCACGCTGGCCATGCCTGCGGATGCCAATGCCGCCGGCGATATTTTTGGCGGCTGGGTCATGGCACAGATGGACTTGTCCTGCGGTATCCGCGCGGCGGAACGGGCGCGCGGCCGGGTGGTGACGGCGGCGGTGAAGGAAATGGCCTTCGCCAAGCCGGTCAAGATCGGCGATACGCTGTGCGTCTACACCCATATCGAGCATGTCGGGCGCACCTCCATCACGCTGAAGGTGGAAGCCTGGGCGCAGCGCTATCTCTCGGACCTGATGGAGCGGGTCACCCATGCGGATTTCGTCATGGTGGCACTCGACACGTCAGGCAAGCCGACGCCGGTGCCACCGGAAACGAAAGCCTAACCACCGATCATATATTTGTCCCAGAAACCGGCCTGCGGTTCGCTCTGCTCGACAATGTCGATCCACAGGCCCGACGGATCGTGGAAACCGAAACGGCGCTGGCCGAAAGGCTCGTCCGTCAGCGGATATTCCACCTGAAGTCCGCTTGCGGTGACCTTCTCGAAAGCCGCCGCCGCGTCCTCGACCTGCAGCTCAAAGCACATGCCCTTGCCGCCGAAACTGTCCGGGCCGGGCGGCGCCGACGGATGATCCGGCGTCATGAAGGCGATGGAGGCCGTGTGATCCTCGCCCGAAAGCCAGCAGAACCATGTGCTGTCAAAACCACTGGTGAAACCGAGATGCCGTATCCAGAAATCGCGGCAAGCCTCTTTTTTCTCGGTGATAATGATCGGATAGCGATCCGTAAAGCGCATGGTGAGCCTTTCTCTATGGTGATTTGCGGCATTAGAGGCAGCTGGCACGGCGATGACAAGGGGGTTTTGTCAGTAGTCTTTTGGCGCCCGCTTGGAGGCATATCCGTCATAAGCGGGGGATTTGCGCACCATCCTGTGATTAACATCGTAAAAGGCTTGGATTGGCAGCATTAATCGGGCAGCCTTTTTCAAGGGCAAGATGTTGGAGGGGGATGCATGGCACTGTCGGGGGCAATCCGGAACTACGCACGCATACGGGGCGGGAGCGACAGCGCGAAAGTCGATTTCGTCGAGCTGTTCTTCGATCTCGTCTTCGTCTTTGCCGTCACCCAGATTTCGCATTTCCTGCTGCATGACCTCAGCCTCAAGGGGCTTGGCGAAAGCGCGCTGCTGCTCGCGGCGATCTGGTGGGTATGGGTCTATACCGCGTGGGCGACCAACTGGCTCGATCCGACGACGCCGCCGGTCCGGATGATGCTGTTCGTGCTTATGCTGGCGGGGCTGGTGCTGTCGACCTCCATACCCACGGCCTTTGCCGGCCGCGGGCTGGTTTTTGCCCTGGCATTCTCCACCATGCAGCTGGGCCGCTCGCTCTTCGTGGTGTGGGCGATGCGCCACCACAACCGCTCCAACTATCTCAACTTCGTGCGAATCTCGAGCTGGCTTGGCGTCTCCGCCGTGTTCTGGATCAGCGGCGGGCTGGCCGATCCGGAAAACCGCGTGTTTTTCTGGCTGGTTGCGCTGCTGATCGAACTGGCGGGTCCGGCGCTGGGTTTTCGCACCCCCGGCCTCGGCGCGTCCAGCACGGCGGACTGGGATGTGGACGGCGACCATATGGCCGAGCGTGCCGCGCTGTTCATCATCATCGCGCTCGGAGAATCCATCCTCGTATCGGGGGCGACATTCGCCGAGCAGGAATGGACCTTCATTTCATTCTCGGCCTTCCTGACGACCTTCGTGGCTTCGGTCGCCATGTGGCTGATCTATTTCAACGTCGGGCAGCTGCGCGCGCATCACAAGATCGCCTCGACCGACGATCCCGGCCGCATCGCCCGCGTCGCCTACACCTATATCCATGTGCTGCTGGTGGCCGGCATCATCGTGGTGGCCGTTTCCGATGAGCTGGTGCTGGCGCATCCGCTCGGTCATTCCGCGCCCTCGGTTCTCTGGACCTCGATCGGCGGAACGGCGCTCTATCTCATCGGCAACCTGCTGTTCAAGGGCTATGTGGAGGGCAGGCCGCCGCTGTCGCACATGGTGGGACTGGTCCTGTGCGCCGTTCTGGCCTTCGTGGGCGGCGCGCTGTCGCCGCTGGTGCTCGGGGCGGCAACCAGCCTGATCCTGATCGTGGTGACGGTCTGGGAATATGCCGGACGGATCAGGGAACCCAGCCACCACTGAAAGCGCTGGGGTTCTGACCCTAACGGCAGGCGCGATGGCCGTTGCGCCGCTGCATCAGATCGAAGTGGAAATGGTCGCGGTGGAAAATATCGTAGCCGGGGCCGAGCACCGTGGTGAAGTAATCGCAGGCATCGGAGCGGACATTGTTGAGCAGGCCGCGCTGCCGGAAGGCGAAGAATCCCGGCTTCTGCACCTTGATGTCGGTGCCGTTGTTCAGGGTGATCTTGGCGATATCCAGCGCATTGCCCTTGGAATGTTCGGACATATTGGCGCCCGGCCGGTTGCTCATGGTGCGGCAGGAATAGCTCGAGGCCTGATGAATGGTGTTGACGCCGGAGAGATAGCGCAGCCGCGTCGATGGCTGCAGGTCGCCCTTGACCCAGCGGGCAAAGGCCAGCGTCATCTGGCAGTTCAACGTCGCACTTGGTTTCAGGCGGATCTGGCCGCTGGCGAAGCCGCTGACCGTCAGCGGATTGTCGATACGGCACACGCCGCCATCATTGATGGGCGCGCGCTCCTGAAAGACGACGCCAAGCTGCTTGAGCTGGGTCCGGCAGGCGATTTCACCGGCGGGCATGGTGTAGCGGCTTTCGCTACGCGCCATGGGATCGCGCAGACCGCCGCCGGCATAGCCGTAATTCTGTTCGCGGCTCGCCAGCGCGTGGTTTTCTTCGGTCATGACGGGCTGCGCGGCGGCTAGGTTCTGCGCCTGCGCCACCGGCTGATCCGCTTCATTGTTGGCAATGCGGTTTTCTTCGCCTGCCAGGGAATTGTCAGCGAGGGAAGTTTCAGGAGGCGGAGCGGCGGGTGCAACCGCGATATAGTCGCCGGACTCCGTGGGGCTCGAGCCGTGGCCGACATTGGCCTGCGGGCGGCGCACATCGCCCATGCCGCAAGCGCTGAGCGCGGTCGCCGTGCATAGGATAAAGACGGTCGTAAGGCGCCTCAAGGGCACGGCGGACGACAACGCAAAACTCATGTCACCACATCCTTTTCGCCTGAAACCAAGCGCAGACAGGCGATAAAATAAGACTAAAGTGTAAATGAAAGGTCAGCGGCGGCGGTAATGCCTATGTCGGCAACAAGGCAGCGGCGGCGCCCTATGCGTCCGCCCGGTTGCGCAGGGCCGGGACGATTTCAACGGTGATCATGGCGGTGAAGATCAGCGCACAGCCGATCATACCGTGGACCGTCATGCGCTCGCCGAGAAGGATGGCGCCGAAGAGCGCCGCGAACAGGGCTTCGGAGGACAGCATGATCGCCGCCTGCGGCGCGCTGGTATAGCGCTGGCCGACTGCCTGCAGGGTAAAAGCAATGCCGCAGGAGAACACCCCGCCGAAGAGAATGGCTGGCCAGGACAGCATGACCGACGGCCAGTTGAACGGTTCCATGAAGGCGGCGAGGGTAAAGCCGAAGATGGCGCAGGTCAGGAACTGCACGAAGGAAAGCATGAAGGGCCGGCCGTTTTCATGCGCGAGACGGTTGATGAAGATGATCTGCAGCGCCCAGAAGACGGCGCACAGGATGGTCAGCCAGTCGCCGGTCGTCAGATTGTTGAGCTGCCCGCCCGACAGGAGATAGATGCCGCCCAGCGCCGTCAGGGCACAGGGCCAGACAATGGGGCTCGGCCAGCTCCAGAACATGAGGACACCGAGGATCGGCACCATGACCACATAGAGGCCGGTGAGAAAGCCGGAATTGGTGACCGTTGTCGTGGCAAGGCCCATCTGCTGGAGAACCGAGCCGACCGACAGGAACAGGCCGATGAAGATAAAGCTGCCGTAGTCCCGGCGGGTGAGCCTATGCCTGGCCAGCCGTGCTTCGCGCCATGCCAGCGGCGCAACGGTGAGGCTTGCCAAGGCGAAGCGCAGTCCGATGAACAGAAAGGCGCCGACATTGCCGACGGCGCTCGCCTGCGCAACAAAACCGAGGCCCCAGATGGCGCCTGCGACAAGCAGCAACAGATTGGCACGGCCTTGCGTCATGGTGGATCCACAGAATATCCGCGGTCGTCCCTTGGCCGCAACCCGCTCTATCGGTTGCCGCGATGGACTGCAAGGCCCTCGAACCGGGCATTGCTCCCCGGCCGCACAGGCAAAACCGGCTGATCCGCGACATTTTCTACTTTCTTCGTGAAATCGCCGGAAAGAGTGCTATATTAAACGACGAATGACTGAACGGTTCCGAAGTCTTGAGCTTCGGTGACCGTTTTCTTTTTGTGTCGCGCGGCCCTGGCGGGGCGCATTTGACACTTGACTGCGAAAGGAGAGGGCATGGAAAAGGTCCCGATGACTCAAGGCGGATTTGACAAGCTCAAGGAAGAATTGCGCTGGCGCCAGCAGGAAGAGCGGCCCCGCATCATCCAGGCAATTTCGGAAGCGCGCGCCCATGGCGACCTCTCGGAAAATGCCGAGTATCATGCCGCCAAGGAAGCCCAGAGCCACAATGAAGGCCGCGTCAGCGAGCTGGAAGGCTATATCGGGCATGCCGAGATCATCGATATCTCGAAATTGTCCGGCGACAAGATCAAGTTTGGCGCCACCGTCCAGCTGATCGACGAAGATACGGAAGACAAGAAGATCTACCAGATCGTCGGCGATCAGGAGGCTGATCCGAAGGCTGGCCGCATTTCCATTTCCTCACCCATCGCGCGTGCCCTCATCGGCAAGAGCGAAGGCGACACGATCGAGGTCAATGCACCGGGCGGCGCCCGTTCGTATGAAATCGTCGGGTTCAAGTTCGCCTGATACCGTGCCGGAACCGGTAAGCAACGTCGAGGTGATCGCTCCGAATTTCAAGCGCAAGCTTTCCGGGGTCACCTCGACTATCGTGCAGCTTATTCCGCTGCAGCGGGCCAACGGCCTCAAAATCGTGGCCATGGGGCCGGGTCTTCCCGGCAACCTGCCGAAAATCGGGTGGCGTTCGCTGCCCGGTTTCTGGTTCAGGCCCAAGACCAGGCCCTTCCGCATCTGGCATGCCCGCCGCAACAATGAAATGCTTGCGGGCATTCTGATGCGCCATGTCCTGCGCATGAAGCTGTCGCTGCTTTTCACCTCGGCAGCGCAGCGCGACCACAAGCCCTTCACCAAATGGCTGATCCGGCGGATGAACGCCGTGATTGCCACCAGCGCCAAATCCGGCAGCTATCTGCAGGTGCCGCACACCGTCATCATGCACGGCGTGGACACGGACACGTTCCATCCGCCGGCAACACCCGAGGATGCCTTTGCCGCCTCCGGCCTGCCGGGAAAATATCTCGTCGGCTGTTCCGGGCGTATTCGCCATTCGAAGGGCACGGATCTTTTCGTCGATGCCATGATCAATCTCCTGCCGCGCTATCCCGAATGGACGGCCGTCATGACCGGCCGGACAACTGCCGAGCACAAGGGCTTCGAGCAGGCACTGCGCGACAGGATTGCCAGGGCCGGATTGCAGGACCGCCTGGTCTTCCTGGGCGAAGTGCCCGACGTAAAACTCTGGTACCGCCGCATGACCCTTTATGTCGCGCCGTCGCGCAATGAAGGTTTCGGCCTGACGCCGCTGGAAGCCATGGCGTCGCAGACTGCCGTTGTGACCAGCGATGCCGGCGCCTATGCGGAGATGGTCGAACGCGCCACGGGCACCGTCGTTCCGGCGGGTGACCGGCCGGCGCTGGAAGAGGCCATCGAACGCTATCTCGCCGATCCGGCAAAATGCGAGGAAGCCGGAAAGGCCGGGCTCGAGCATGTGCGGGAACATTTCCCGCTGCAGAATGAAGCAGCGAAAATCCTGACCGTCTATGAGCGCCTGTTCGCGGGCAGCATCCGGGCCGGATCATGAAGGTTTCCGCGTTCATCATTCACCTCAAACGCGCTGAAAAACGCGGCGCGCATGTCAGGGCTTTGATGCAGCGGCTGCCTGTTGCAGCGCAGATTATCGATGCCATCGACGCGCAGCAGCTCGTTGAGAGCGAAATCGCAGCGGTCTATAGCCGGACATCCCGGCATTTCCCGCCCTATCCCTTCCTGTTACGCACCACGGAAATCGCCTGCTTTCTCTCGCATCGAAAAGCATGGCAGGCGATTGTCGATGGCAATCTCGATGCGGGGCTGGTCATTGAGGACGATGTCGATATCGATCCGGGCTTTGCCGCGCAGCTGAAGCTGGCGATGGAGACGGTGCAGCCCGGCGATTACATCCGCTTCCCGCGCTGGACGCGGGGCGAAAAAGGCGGCGATGTCGCCCGCCAGGATGGCAACGCCATCATGCAGCCCGCATTGCCCGGTCTCGGCATGCAGATGCAGCTCATCGGCCGTGATGCCGCCATTGCGCTGCTTGCAGCAACGACGCGGTTCGACCGGCCGGTGGACACCACGCTGCAGATGCGCTGGCTGCATCCCGTGCGCATGCTGTCCGCCCGGCCGATCACCATCCGCGAGATCGATTTCAACCTGGGCGGCACGGTGGTTCAGGGCAAGAAAACGCTTTCGGACAAGCTGAAGCGCGAAGTGCTGCGGCCAGCTTACCGGTTTCTCCTGTTTTTCTATTCGAAAATACGCTGTTAGAGCACCATCAGCGGTTCGTTCTTGACCGAACGGATGGTCAGCGAGGTGCGGACGGAATCGACATTCGGCGTCGATGTCAGGTCTTCAATGACGAAATTCTGGAAAATGCTGATGTCGCTGGCCACGCAATGCAGGAGGAAGTCGGATTCGCCCGACACCATCCATGCCCGGCGCACGATGGTCCAGCTGTTGGTCTTTTCGGCAAAGCTCTTCAGGTCGGCGTCCGATTGCCGGTGCAGCCTGATCATGCAGAAGGCAACGATATCCTGACCGAGGATCGAGCCGTTCAGGATGGCCCTGTAGCCCTGGATGATGCCGCTTTCCTCCAGCTTGCGCACCCGGCGCAGGCAGGGCGGCGCCGATATGCCGACGCGCTCGGCAAGCTCCACATTGGTGATGCGGCCATTATCCTGAAGCTGTTTCAGGATTTTCCAGTCGATCTCGTCCAAGTCCGCCTTCAAAGGCATGGTCTGATTATATCCCTGTCAAAAAGGCGCTTACGGCGAGTACCATAGGCGATTCCTGCCGCTGTGTAATGCATTCGCATCCGGTTGCAAACAGGTTCATAGCATGGACCTACCGGCTCCAGAAGCTGCGTGTAAACAGAATGACGACCGTGATGATTTCCAGCCGGCCCGCCAGCATGAGATAGCTCAGGAGCAGAAGCGATGGGTCGCTGAGCGTTGAAAAGTTGCCGACCGGCCCGATCGTATCGCCAAAGCCCGGCCCGACATTGGAAAGCGCCGTGAGGGCGCCGGTGATGGACGTGCCGAGATCGTTGCCGAGGATCGTCAGCGCCGTAGCGCCGACGACCAGGGACGACATGTAGAGAAAGATGAAGAGCAGGGCGGATTGCGCGACCTGCGGGCTGATTTCGGCGCGGCCATAGCGCATTTTGATAACGGCATTCGGCATGATCAGCCGGGTCAGGCTGGCGGATGCCAATTGCCAGAGGATGATCAGGCGATTGAGCTTGATACCGCCGGAGGTCGACCCGGCACAGCCGCCGATGAATGTCACGATGAAGAAAATGCCAAGGGCTTCCGGCCCCCAGCGCGTATAATCTTCGGTTGCAAAACCTGTGGTTGAGATAATCGATACAAGGTTGAATGCGGCGGCAATCAGGGCATCGCCGAACCCGATTCCGGTTTCCAGCGTGAGCCCCACCGCCAGGAAAAAGCTGAGGCCGATGACGATGACGAAGAACAATGTCACCTGCGGGTCGGCGAGCGAGGTCAGGCGCTGCGGCATGACCGCCTTGATGTAGAGCACGAAGGGCAGGGCGCCGAGCATCATGAAGATGGTGGCGATGACGAGAATGGCCCGGTTGTGGGCATAAAAGCCCAGGGATGAATCGTGGGTGGAAAAGCCGGCGGTGGCGACGGTCGTCATGCCGTGATTGACCGCATCGAACATGCCCATGCCGGCGGCGAAATAAGACAGGGTACACAGCACCGTCAGGCTGACATAGGCGATGATGATGCCGGTGGCGATCTGGTGGATGCGCGGCAGGATCTTTTCCGACTTGTCGGAGGATTCCATGTGCAGGAGCTGGATGCCGCCCACCCGCAGCGACGGCAGCAGCAACAGGCCGAGGCCGACGAAACCGAAACCGCCGAACCAGCACAGGAGCGAGCGCCAGAGCAGGATGCCGCGCGGCATGGCATCGAGCCCGGTCAGCACGGTGGCGCCCGTCGACGTGATGCCGGACATGGATTCGAACAGCGCCTTGGCGAAACTGATCGGCAGCGTCGAGAAATAGAGGGGAAGGGAACCGAGCAGCGCCGCCGTGAGCCAGACGGAAACGATCAGGAGAAAGCCGAGGCGCGGGGTAAACCGGATGTCGGGATTGTGGGTGGCCAGGGCAACAAGCCCGCAGAGAACACCGGTGAAAATCGCCGATTCCACGAAAGTGATCCAGTCCCGGTTGCCGATGTGCAGATCAACAGCGGCGGGAATCAGCATGGCCGCCGCCATGATCAGACCAAATCGCGCGCAAATATTGATGATGGTGCGAAAAATGAGCGGACCTCAGACTGGCAGCAGGGACATGAGAATGTTTCATAACCGGTTCCACCCCGCGCCACAATGCACGCCAAACGGCAAAACACCGCGTACAAGCTGTGGCTAACCGGGCTATATCACGCGCAGACCTTGCAACGGAGGGGGCTGACCCACTACCTTATGGCATTGGAAATGATCACAAGTCTGCTCCCAACCCGTTCTGGCTGAACATCTGTTCTTATAGGTCTTGATATGTCACAGCGCCACGTGCCCGTCCTCATTATCGGTTCCGGTCCTGCCGGTTATACCGCAGCCATCTATGCGGCCCGCGCCAACCTGAAACCAGTGATTGTCGCCGGATTGCAGCAGGGCGGCCAGCTGATGATCACCACGGATGTGGAGAACTATCCGGGCTATGCCGATCCGGTGCAGGGGCCCTGGATGATGGACCAGATGCGTATCCAGGCCGAACATGTCGGCGCCGAGATCATCCACGACATCATCACGGAAGTGGACATTTCCAGCCGGCCGTTCCGTCTCGTCGGCGACGGCGGCACGCAGTACACCTGCGATGCGCTGATCATTGCGACTGGCGCACAGGCGAAATGGCTTGGAATTCCGACCGAACAGGCCTTCATGGGCTTCGGCGTTTCCGCCTGTGCCACCTGCGACGGTTTCTTCTACCGCAACAAGGATGTCGTCGTTGTCGGCGGCGGCAATACGGCCGTCGAGGAAGCGCTTTATCTTGCCAACCTGGCCAAGTCCGTCACGGTCGTGCACCGCCGCGATCATTTCCGTGCCGAAAAAATTCTGCAGGACCGCCTGTTTGCCCGCGAAAATGTCAAAGTCGTCTGGGACAACGTCATCGACGAAATCACGGGTACAGAGGCAAAGCCGCCTATGGCCGCATCGGTTTCCGGCGTGCGCCTGAAGAATGTCAAGACGGGCGAGACGACGGATGTTGCGACGGACGGTGTCTTTGTGGCGATCGGCCATGCACCGGCAGTTGAACTGTTCAAGGGGAAACTCAAGCATAAGCCGAATGGCTATCTGTGGACCGCAGCGGATTCGACGGCGACCGATGTTCCCGGTGTTTTCGCAGCTGGCGATGTCACCGACGATATCTATCGTCAGGCGGTGACTGCGGCCGGAATGGGCTGCATGGCGGCCCTTGAGGCCGAGCGCTGGCTGGCGGCACAGGAACCGGTGCGCCAGGCTGCCGAATAAGGGCGTTTGAGATAAGGCCGGTTGCGATATGCGGAACCGGAATGGGGGAGAGACTGCGCCATGTCGCTTGACTGGGACAAATTGCGAATATTCCATGCTGCGGCGGAGGCTGGGTCGTTCACCCATGCCGCCGAGACGCTGCATCTGTCGCAATCGGCCATCTCCCGCCAGGTGAGCGCATTGGAGCAGGATGTCGGCGTTCCCCTGTTTCACCGGCATGCGCGCGGCCTTATCCTGACCGAGCAGGGCGAGGTGCTGTACCGCACGGCGCACGAAGTGCTGATGAAGCTGGAAAACGTCCGCTCGCGCCTGACCGAAAGCAAGGACCGCCCGTCGGGCAAGCTGCGCGTTACCACCACTGTTGGTCTTGGCTCCGGCTGGCTGATCGAGCGGGTGCAGGAATTCATCGAACTTTATCCGGAAGTGCAGCTGCAGCTGCTGCTCGACAATGAAGAGCTGGATCTGACGATGCGCCATGCGGATTGCGCCATCCGCCTGCGCCAGCCGCAGCAGCCCGATCTGATCCAGCGGCGGTTGTTCACCGTGCATATGCACGTCTACGCCTCGCCGGGCTACATCGCCAAATACGGCAAGATCGAAAACATCGACGAGATCGATTCCCACCGCATCGTCAGCTTCGGCGAACCGGCGCCGTCGTACCTGACCAATCTCAACTGGCTGGAAGGGATCGGCCGGTCCGACGGCAATCTGCGCCCCGCCGTTCTGCAGATCAACAATCTCCTGTCGATCAAGCGCGCCATCCAGAAGGGCGTCGGCCTCGGCGTGCTTCCCGATTACATGGTCGAGAAAGATTCGACCCTGGTGCGCCTGTTGCCGGAGATGGAGCTGCCATCCTTCGATACGTTCTTCTGTTATCCCGAGGGAATCAAGAACGCAGCGAAATTGCACGTGTTTCGGGATTTCCTTTTCTCGAAGGCGCGCACCTGGTCCTATTGACCGGCTGTTTCTGCATTTTTGCGAAAAATTTTTCTTTCGAAAGCAGGCAGATTCGGAGCATGATCTTGCCGGATTGCATCGCAAAGGTGCGCTCTCATTTCAAAAATGCCGATAAATTGTCGGTATGCATTTGGTGCATGGGTGCATTGCACAATTGGGGGATTGCAAGAAGCGGTTAAAGGGCCCATATCCACATCACTAGCCGATGCGTCTCCTCCTCCCATTGCGCATCCGCTAGTGTTCCCCTCTGGAGGTTTTGCCAGAAATGGCATCCTTCAAAACTTAAGGCCGGGCAATTGTCCGGCCTCTTTTCTTTTCTGGGGTATGTTTCCACAAAATCAGCGATAAAGCGTTTCGTTTTCAAGCCCCGTGTAGAGGGACGCGACCTGATCGCCATAGCCGTTGAACAGCAGGGTTGGCACGGTTTCACCCGTGTGCAGCACGCGCTCCTGCGCCTGGCTCCAGCGGGGATGCGCCACCGTCGGATTGACGTTGGCCCAGAAACCGTACTCGTTCGATGCCAGCTCTTCCCAGAAACTCACCGGCCGCTTGTCGGTGAAGCTGATCTTGCGGATCGATTTGATTGACTTGAACCCGTATTTCCACGGCAAAGCGAGGCGGATCGGCGCGCCGAACTGGTTGAGCAGGGGCTTGCCATAGGCGCCTGTCACCAGGAAGGCGAGCTCGTTGGCGGCCTCCGCCATGGTGACGCCCTCCACATAGGGCCAGCTATAGAGAAAGCCGTTCTGGCCGCTGGCCATGGACGGATCGTTGAAGGTCTCGAAGCGGATATATTTGGCCGAGGCGAGCGGTTTCGCCAGTTCGACCAGTCTGGACAGGGAAAAGCCGGTCCAGGGAATGGTCATCGACCAGGCCTCGACGCAGCGGTGGCGGTAGAGACGCTCCTCCAGCGGAATTTTCGCTTCAAGGTCGGCAAATTCGATGGTGAAAGGTTTTTCCACCATGCCACCGATGTCGATCGCCCATGGGTTGGTGATGAGGCTCCGCGCCTCGGCATAAATGCCCTTGTCCGATCCGAACTCGTAGAAATTGTTGTATGTCGCGTTGATCGCTTCCGGTGTCAGGCTGCGATCGAGCTTATAGGCGTCATTGCGCTTGGCGGGATAAAGCGCCGGATTGCCCGCAGGTTTGCGATCTCCCTCGGCGCGCGCCACTTTCGGTAATGCTGTGAGTGCAGCGGTTGCCAGCGCACCAAGGCCCCAGGCCTGCAGGATCGACCGCCGGTTGAGGAATGCCGCCTCCGGGGTTGCCAGGGTTTCGGCTATCGCCCAGGCGGGCTTGCGGTGAATGGCGGCCATGACTGTCTTTCATCTCTGCGGCGTTGCGGTGGAAATATGCCATTTCCACGCAAGAACGATCAACACAAAGCCGTGAAGCTTTTGCGGCAAAGAAAAAGGGGCCGATACGGCCCCCTGGTATTTTCAATCCGGTTGTACGATCAGCGCAGGCTGGCGCAGAAGCGCTGGATGCGCTTGCCGGCTTCCTCGAGCTTGGCATCCGATGTCGCGTAGGAAATGCGCAGGTTCGGTCCAAGGCCGAAGGCCGAGCCGTGCACGGCGGCAACGGCTTCGCTCGACAGCAGTTCGCTGACAAAATCCTCGTCGGTTTCGATCACCTTGCCCGACGGCGCTGTCTTACCGATGGCCGCGGCGCAGGACGGATAGACGTAGAATGCGCCTTCCGGCTTCGGGCACTGCAGCAGCGGCGCCTGGTTCAGCATGGAAACGATGAGATCGCGGCGGCCTTCGAATGCCTTCTTGAACACCGGCAGGTGTTCCTGCGTGCCATCCAGCGCCTCGACGGCGGCCCATTGCGAAATCGCGCTGGTGCCGGATGTCTGCTGGCCCTGCACCATGTCCATGGCGTTGATCAGCGCCTGCGGTCCGGCGGCATAACCGATGCGCCAGCCGGTCATGGCATAGGCTTTCGACACGCCGTTCATGGTCAGGGTGCGGTCATAGAGGCTTGGCTCGACCTGCGCCGGGGTGACGAATTTGAAGTCGCCATAGGTCAGGTGCTCATACATGTCGTCGGTGAGAACCCAGACATGCGGATGACGCACGAGAACATCGGTGAGTTTCTTCAGCTCATCCCAGCTGTAGGCGGCACCCGACGGATTGGATGGCGAATTGAGAATGACCCATTTGGTCTTCGGCGTGATGGCGCGTTCGAGGTCCTCCGGCTGCAGCTTGAACTCATGCTGCTGCGTGGCCGATACGATGACCGGCGTGCCGCCGCACAGCGCCACCATTTCCGGGTAGCTCACCCAGTACGGCGCAACGCAGATGACTTCGTCGCCGGGGTTGAGCGTGGCGAGCAGCGCGTTGTAGATGACATGCTTGCCGCCCGTGGAGACAATGGTCTGGCTCGGCTTGTATTCCAGTTCGTTCTCGCGCTTGAACTTGCGGGTAATCGCCTCGCGCAGCGGCACGATGCCGGAAACCGGAGTGTACTTGGTTTCACCGCGGCGGATGGCGGCAATGGCGGCTTCCTTGATGTTCTCGGGCGTGTCAAAATCCGGCTCGCCAACGGAGAGCGAGATCACGTCCCGGCCTTCGGCTTTCAGATCGCGTGCTTTCTGGGTGATCGCAATCGTTGCGGAAACCTTCACGCGGGAAAGGGCGTCGGCGAGGAATGCCATGGTATCGTTCTCCTGAAGCGGGTGTTTGACAAGGGGTAGCCGGTGTGCGGGTCTGCTATGTCGCAACAGGCGGGGAATCGCAAGCAAAAGCGTGCGCAAAAGGCTTCACATCGCGCTGTTTCTATGCAGGGTGTGACATGAAACATTCAAAGCATCAGCCCCGTTCATGGGATGTTTCACGCAAACCGATGAGACCGGACACCAGCGGTGATATTTGCCCGCCACAGGAGACCAGCCATGCCGATACTCTATTCGCAGCTCAGTTCCGGAAACTGCTACAAGCCGCGCCTGCTGATGGCCAAGCTTGGCCTGCCGTTCGAGCATGTGGCCATTTCATCGGCGGACGGATCGACGCGAAAACCGGAATTCACCGCCAAGAATCCCAACGGCAAGGTGCCGCTGCTGGAGCTTGACGACGGCCGGTTCCTGGCGGAGTCCAATGCCATCCTGCTCTATCTGGCCGAGGGAACCCGGTTCATCCCTGATGATTCCTATGCGCGCGCACTGATGTATCAATGGCTGTTCTTCGAACAGTACACGCATGAACCCAATATTGCGGTGCGCCGCGCCCTGCTGGTCTATCCGGAGCGGGCGAAGGATGCGACGCCGGAGCGGCTGGCGGCAACGCTGGAAGGCGGCAACAAGGCGCTGCTCGTCATGGAACAGCAGTTGCAGAAGACGCCCTATTTCGCCGGTGACGCGATCAGCGTCGCCGATATCGCGCTCTATGCCTATACCCACGAGGCGAACCAGGGCGGCTATGACCTTTCGGCCTATCCGTCCGTGGCGAAATGGCTGAGCCGGGTTGCGGGCGACGAGGGGCACGTGCCGATCACCTGGCTGCCGGAGGCGTCAGGCGGCTGATTTGATCTCATCGCCCGTTCCGGTCATGCCCGGCAGGCGGGAGGCGAGGGCATCGATCAGCACGCGCATGCGCGCCGGCATGAAGGGCGCCCGCGGCCAGACCGCATAGGTGTCGAAAACCAGCGGTTCGACGTCGGGCAGGACCCGGACAAGGCTACCGCTGTGCACCCGCGCGCGAATAAGCCAGCAGGGCAGCCAGGCGAGCCCCATGCCCGCGACCGCCATATCGGCAGCGCTATCCAGATCATCGAGGATCAGCCGGGTGCGGGCCGGGGCCGCATAGGTACCGCCCTTGCCGTCAGGGAAAAGCCAGGGCCGGGTATTGCCGTCGCGGCCATAGACGATGGAGTCGTGCCCGGCGATATCCTCGATGGCGCGCGGGGTTCCACGTGCGGCGAGATAGGACGGCGCTGCACAGATGGTCATGCGCTGGCGCGCAATGCGGCGGGCGGTGAGGACGGCGCTGTCGGGCAGGACTGCGTTGCGGACAACAAGGTCATAGCCTTCCTCGATCAGGTCCACCGGCCGGTCGGTGAAAGACACGTCGAAGCGCAACGCCGCGTGCTGGCGGGAGAGGTCGGCGATGACGGGCGCGACGCAGTAACGGCCGAATATCACGGGTACGCTGATACGCAGGCGGCCAGCCGGTTGTTCCCTGTCGGAGGCCAGGGCACCTTCCGCCATGTCGAGTTCGGCCAGGATGCGCACGCAATGCGCGTAGAAGGCGTTGCCGTCGCTCGTCAGCGTGAATGCCCGCGTGGTGCGATGGCAGAGACGCACGCCAAGCCGCTCCTCCAGCCGGGCGATCGCCTTGCCGACGGCCGAGCGTGACAGGTGCAGTTTTTGCGCGGCGGCAGAAAAACCGCCGGCATCCACCACCGTGACAAATTCCTGAATACCTGCAAGCCGGTCCATTCCACGCTCCATTGTAGAATGGGACGATACAATAATGGGTGGAATGGGCGCAACTGCATCGTACAACGATCATATAAAACACTGTCCTCACCCCGGCTGGCGGGGCATGCAAGGACAGAGATGATGACGAAGACGATGAAACGCTGGACGCTGAATGGGGCCGGACGCGACAATCTCACACTGGTCGAGGTCGCGGTGCCAACACCGGGGCCGGGTGAAATTCTGGTCAAGGCCACGGCGGCGTCGCTCAATTACCGTGACAAGCTGCTGGTCGATCTCGGCTTTGGATTGCCGGTGCCGCAGACGGAACCGCTCACGCCGCTGTCGGATCTGTCCGGCACGGTCGCGGCGGTCGGCCCCGGTGTGACGCGCTTCGCCGCGGGTGACGCCGTCATCTCGACCTTCCTGCCGGACTGGATCGACGGCAGCGGTCCCGGCACGGCGCGCGATCCCAACGGCCGCAGCCTTGGCGGGCCGATGCAGGGCGTTCTGGCCGAATATGTCGTGCTACACCAGGACTGGGCGGTCCGGGCGCCGCGCACGCTGAACGGTCTGCAGTCGAGCACGCTGCCCTGCGCCGGCCTTACCGCATGGACCGCTCTGGTCGAGCGCGGCAAGCTCAGGGCGGGGCAGACCGTGGTCGTCATCGGAACGGGCGGCGTGTCGATCTTCGGCATGCAGATTGCGCTGATGCACGGCGCTGAAGTCATCGTTGTCTCCGGCGACGACAGGAAGCTCGCCTGGGCCAGGGAACTCGGTGCCCACCATGGGATCAACCGCCAGAACGAGGACTGGGTCGAAGCCGTCTACCGGCTGACCGGCGATCACGGTGCCGACCATATCCTCGAGACGATCGGTGGCGCCCATCTCGACAAGTCCCTGCGCGCGGCGGCGGTCGGCGGGCGCATTTCGCTGATCGGGGTCATCGAGGGTTTTGAGATATCCGGCGGCTTTGGCCCGTTTGCCCGTAAGCGCGTGGCCGTCGAGGGCATTCAGGTCGGACACCGGCGGGCATTGGAGGATCTGGTTGCCGCGGTCGAACTGTCGGGTGTCACTCCGGTCATCGATGCTGTTTACACCATGGCGGATTTTCCCGATGCGCTCGATCATCTGGAGCGCGGACCGTTCGGCAAGGTGGTTGTCGAGATCGGCTGAGACAGCGCAAGCGATCGGTGAAATGCAAAAAGGCGGGATTAAAATCCCGCCTTTCCAAATTTGTAAATTCGAAAACCTGTCGATTTTCGCGTGCGGCGATTAACCGGCAACGCTGAGGTTGTCAGCGGACGACTTGCCCGAACGACGGTCCTGTACGATTTCGTAGTTGACCTTCTGGCCGTCATTGAGGCCGCGCAGTCCTGCGCGCTCAACAGCGGAGATGTGTACGAATACGTCTGCACCGCCGGTGTCAGGCTGGATGAAACCATAGCCCTTAGTGCTGTTGAACCATTTCACTGTTCCCGTAGCCATGGGAAATTCCTTTCAGAGATATAAGACAGGCAACATACAGCTATGCTGCCCAGGGAATCGAACCTATGCAATGGAGTTCATCAGGAAGCGCAACGGGTTACGCAGGTCGCAAAGTCACTCGACCGATAAATCGATGCGGGATACATAAGACAGAATCGGAGCCGAAACAAGCGGGATTCAAATCGGCCCCGTGCCGCCGTCACGCGCCCGCCCTTGACCGGGCAAAATTCAGCCTTACTTCCCTTGGGTAAATCCGAAGCTTTATCCGGTGCAACTGAACCAACAATGATAGAGTGGATGAGCCGAATCACGGCCGTCCAGAGAGGCTAGCTCATGGCGGAAGACAAACAGAGCAAGACGTCCGCCATCGCCGTTGCCGGCGAAGTTCAGGTCGGATTTCTTTCTCAGCTCCGCGTTATCCTCGATGTCTACTGGATCTCACCCGTCCGCAACCGGCTCGTGCTCCTGCTGCTCACGCTGTTCGCCATCATCATCATCACGTCGGCCGGCCAGGTCCGTCTGGTGCAATGGAACGGGCGCTTCCTTGATGCGCTGTCCCATCGCGATTTCCCGGCATTTCTCAGTGAGCTGCTGGTGTTCCTGGGGATTGCCAGCGTTCTGCTGGTTCTGGCCGTCGCGCAGGCCTGGTTCAACCAGATGACGCGCATGAAACTGCGCGAAGGCCTGACCCGTGACCTCATCGGCGAATGGCTGGTCCCCCGGCGGGCTTTCAAATTGTCCAATTCCGGGCCGATCGGCGTCAATCCCGATCAGCGTCTGCATGAGGATGCGCGCCATCTGGCTGAAATGTCGACGGATCTCGGTCTTGGCCTGCTGCAGGCCTCCATTCTGGTGGCCAGTTTCATCGGCGTGCTCTGGGGGCTTTCCAGCGGCTTTGTCTTCAACGTCTACGGCTACAGTTTTTCCATTCCGGGTTACATGGTGTGGGCGGCATTCCTCTATGCCGGTTCGGCATCGGCAATCAGCTGGTTTGTCGGGCGCAAGCTGATCAAGCTCAATGCCGACCGCTACCAGCGCGAGTCCGACCTGCGGTTTTCACTGATGCGCGTGAACGAGCATATCGACGCCATTGCGCTTTATCGCGGCGAGCAGGACGAAAAGGTCAGGCTGGGGCTGGATGTCGATGCGCTGCTCGCTGCCATCCGCAAGCTGGTGTCCGCCTGGACACAACTGGTCTGGGTAACCTCGGGCTATGGCTGGTTCACCAATGTCGCGCCTTATCTCGTCGCTGCTCCCGTCTATTTCACCGGCAACCTGTCCTTTGGCGGTATGATCATCGCCGTTGGCTCGTTCAATCAGCTGCAGGCCTCGCTCAAATGGTTCGTCGATAATTTCGGGGCGATCGCCGACTGGCGCGCCACGCTTCTGCGTGTCACCTCGTTCCGGCAGGCCGTGCAGTCGATGGACACGCTGAACAGTGTCGAGCAGCGGATCAAGTTTTCGCAATCCGAGACCAACCAGCTGGTTTTCGACACGTTGAAGATCACGGCACCGCTGGCGACCGTGCGCCTGAAGGAGCGGAAAGCCGTGGTCAAGGAGGGCGAACGGGTGCTGATCACCAGCGAGCCCGGCATCGACAGGACGCTGCTGTTCCGCGCGATTGCCGGTCTGTGGCCCTGGGGATCGGGCAATATCGCCCTGCCCAAGGACACCTCCATTCTCTATATGCCGCGCTCGCCGTATTTTCCGCCCGGCAGCCTGCGCGAAGTGATGTCCTATCCGCTCGGGAAGGATGCCTTTCCCGACGGCGAGCTTGTTTCAGCCCTGCATGAATTGGGGCTGGACCGCCTCAAGACCATGCTCGACTTTCGCGCGCGCTGGGACCGGGAGCTGAGCGATGACGAACAGCAGTCGCTGGCCTTTGCCCGGCTGATGCTGCACAAGCCGAGCTGGGTGGTCATCGACGAATCCCTCGATGCCATGGAGGCCGACGCGCATGAGCGGGTGATGGCCGTGCTGCGCGACAAGCTTGCCGCGTCGACCGTGGTGCATATCGGGCGGGAGGACACGAGCGATCACGTGTTCTCCAAGGTGCTGCACTTTGTCAGCGATCCCACCGGGCATGGCATGGAAGCCGAAGGGCTGAGCGGCGTTTAGAGGCTTTGCCGCTGCGCCAATAACCGGCAGCCCACATGCCCTCACATGAACAGCGGGGCGTGTTCCTTGACCCAATGGCTGAAGCGGCGGGGCGGGCGGCCGATGACCTGCTGGACATTTCCGGTGACGGCACGCCCTTCCGGCGGCGGATTGCTGTTCCACGCCACCACATAGTCGATGACATCTTCACCGATGCCGAGTTCACGCATGGATTGCCGGGTGTGCTCCTCGCTCACCTCGACATAACGGATCGGCTTGCCAGTGGCGGCACTGATCGCCTTGATCTTGTCCGGTATGGTCAGGACTTCGCAGCCCGTCAGCTTGAGGGTTTTGCGGGCGTGGCCGCCATGGCTGAGAATCCGGGCGGCGACCGCCGCCACATCCGCCTCGTGGATGAGGGTTCGCGCCATGCTGCCATAGGGCTCGCGCACGACATTGGACGACCTGATGCTCTTGATCCAGCCCAGCGTGTTGGACATGAGATCGACCGGCTGCAGGATCGTCCATTCCAGATCGCTCGCCTCCACCGCCGCCTCGACGCTTCCGGTCCGCCCGTCGCTGAGCACGCAGATGCGCTGCACACCCTCCCAGCGCGCCAGCTGGACAATCTCGGCGCCGTTGTCGAGCGGGGTGTAGTCATCGCCGCCGATGGTGATCAGATGCATACCGGTCACGCCGGCCAGCGCCCGTTCGAATGTTTCCGTCCGCGTCAGGTCACCCTCGACCACCTCGACGCCGGCCGGCAGATTGGCGCGCCGCGCATCGCGGGTGAGCGCCCGCACGAGATAGCCGTTCTCCAGCAGTTCATTGACGACGTGCCGCCCGACATTGCCTGTCGCGCCCGTGACGAGAAACCGTTTTGCCTGGAACAGCCGGAGAAACTGTGCGTCGGTAAGTCTTTCAATATCGGTCAACATACATGCTCCTGGGTGGATGGATTCCGGTCGAAGCCAAGGTTATAAAACCTCAACTTAAGTTGAGGTCAATCCTGCGAAAGGGGCATTTTGTCCAAGGCCCGGCGGGTCCGGTTTCGGGTTCCTGCCGCCGCTGCCATCGGGGTGCCGAATCTTGACATTCCGCCGGATTTGCAATACTAAACTATTTGGTTATTTAACCTAGGGGTAATGTAAAAAATATGACGCCTGACCGTCTCAGCGGCATTCTGGCTGCACTCGCCGATCCAACGCGGCGTGCCATTCTGGCGCGTCTTGCCGAAGGCGAGACATCCGTCACCGAACTGGCAGAACCGTTCGATATGAGCATGCCGGCGGTTTCAAAGCATCTGAAGATGCTGGAGCAGGCCGGGCTGATCGCGCGCAGCCGCGCGGCGCAGTGGCGCCCCTGCCGGCTGGAAGCGGGGCCGCTGCGCGAAGTATCGGACTGGCTCGACCACTACCGGCGTTTCTGGGACGAGAGCCTTGACCGGCTCGAGGATTATCTACAGGCGCTGCAGAAGGGCGATCCCGACGGCGCGCCCAACTGAGTGAGGGAAAATCCGGTCACGGCATGCGCCGCGACCGGAGCCATGGTCAGAAATAATCCTGCAGCGGGCGCACTTCGAGCGAGCCAGCCTTGAGCGCGGCAATGGCTTCGGCCACCGCATCGGCACCCGACAGGGTGGTGTAATAGGGCACCTTCTGCATCAGCGTGGCGCGGCGCAGCGACTTTGAGTCCGAGATCGCCTTGGCGCTGTCGGTGGTGTTGAACACCAGCTGCACCTGCCGGTTGCGGATGGCGTCTTCGACATGCGGACGGCCTTCCTGAACCTTGTTGATCTTCTGCGCGGCAACGCCGTTTTCCGCGAGGAAACGCGCCGTGCCACCGGTCGCCAGCACCTTGAAGCCAAGATCCGCCAGCCGCTTGACCGGCGCAAGAATGCGCTGCTTGTCCTCGTCGCGCACCGAGACGAACAGGGTGCCGTCACGCGGCAGGTCGACACCGGCGCCGAGCTGCGCCTTGGCGAAGGCCAGCGCATAATCGTAATCGAGGCCCATCACTTCGCCGGTCGAACGCATTTCCGGTCCGAGCAGGATGTCGACGCCGGGGAACCGGGCGAAGGGGAAGACGGCTTCCTTGACAGCGATGTGCGTGCGGGCGGTGCCGGATGGCTTGCCGCCATAATTGGCCAGCGCCTCGTCCAGCGTTTCGCCCGCCATGATGCGCGCGGCGATCTTGGCGATCGGCTTGCCGATGGTCTTGGCAACGAAGGGCACCGTGCGCGAGGCGCGCGGATTGACTTCAAGCACGTAGATGGTGCCGTCCTTGATGGCGTATTGCACGTTCATCAGGCCGACGACGTTGAGCGACTTTGCCAGCGCGGCGGTTTCCGTCTCGAGTTCGGCGACGATCTCGGGAGAGAGCGAATGCACCGGCAGCGAGCAGGCGCTGTCGCCGGAGTGAATGCCGGCTTCCTCGATGTGCTCCATGATGCCGGAAACCCAGGTGTTCTTGCCGTCGCACAGGCAATCCACGTCGACTTCGATGGCTTCGCTGAGATAACGGTCGAACAAAAGCGGGTTCTTGCCGAGCAGGGTGTTGATCTGGCCGGTCTTGTCGTTCGGATATTTCTGCTTGATGTCTTCCGGCACGAGTTCGGGAACCGTGTCGAGCAGATAGCTCTGCAGCGCGCGTTCGTCATGGATGATCTGCATGGCGCGGCCGCCCAGGACATAGGACGGACGCACAACCAGCGGGAAGCCAAGTTCACCGGCAATGGTGCGCGCCTGTTCGACGGAATAGGCGATGCCGTTCTTGGGCTGCGTCAGGTCGAGCTTGATCAACAGCTTCTGGAAGCGGTCGCGGTCCTCCGCCAGGTCAATGGCATCCGGCGAGGTGCCGAGGATCGGAATGCCCGCCTTCTCCAGCGCATCGGCAAGCTTGAGCGGCGTCTGGCCGCCGAACTGGACGATGACGCCGTGCAGCGTTCCGGCGGTCTGTTCGGCGCGCAGGATTTCCAGCACGTCTTCGGCGGTCAGCGGCTCGAAATACAACCGGTCCGATGTGTCATAGTCCGTTGATACCGTCTCGGGATTGCAGTTGATCATGATGGCTTCATAGCCGGCATCGCGCAGGGCGAAGGCGGCATGGCAGCAGCAATAATCGAACTCGATGCCCTGGCCGATACGGTTGGGGCCGCCGCCGAGGATGACGACCTTCTTCCGGTCGGAAACCTGGGCTTCCGAGGCGAGCGTGCCGGCGAAAGGCACTTCATAGGTCGAGTACATATAGGCGGTTGGCGAGGCGAACTCGGCGGCGCAGGTGTCGATGCGCTTGAACACCGGATGCACGTCGAGCTTCTTGCGCAGCTTGACCACCTCATTGGGGTCGACCTTGGCCAGGCTGGCAAGGCGGGCATCGGAGAAGCCCATGCCCTTCAGCATGCGCAGGTTCTGCGCGTCCTGCGGCAGGCCGTGCTCGCGCACGCGCTCTTCTGTGGCAATGATTTCCGCCATCTGCTGCAGGAACCACGGGTCGATCTTGCAGCCCTCGTGCACGTCTTCGACCGACATGCCCATGCGCAGCGCCTGCGCCACCATGCGCAGGCGGTCCGGCGTCGGCGTGCCGATGGCGGCGCGGATGGCATTGTTGTCGCTGCCTTCACCAAGGCCGGGAATGGCGATTTCATCGAGGCCGGTCAGACCGGTTTCAAGGCCGCGCAGGGCTTTCTGCAGCGATTCCTTGAAGGTGCGGCCGATGGCCATGACCTCGCCGACGGATTTCATCGCCGTTGTCAGGGTCGGTTCGGCACCGGGGAATTTCTCGAAGGCAAAGCGCGGGATCTTGGTGACGACATAGTCGATGGACGGTTCGAACGAGGCCGGGGTGGCGCCGCCTGTAATGTCGTTCTCCAGCTCGTCCAGCGTGTAGCCGACCGCAAGCTTGGCTGCGATCTTGGCGATGGGAAAACCGGTGGCCTTGGAGGCCAGCGCCGAGGAGCGCGACACGCGCGGGTTCATTTCAATGACGATCAGACGGCCGTTTTCCGGATTGACGGCGAACTGCACGTTCGATCCGCCGGTCTCGACGCCGATCTCGCGCAGCACCGCAATCGAGGCGTTGCGCATGATCTGGTATTCCTTGTCCGTCAGGGTCAAGGCGGGGGCAACGGTGATCGAGTCGCCGGTATGGACGCCCATCGGATCGATGTTCTCGATGGAGCAGATGATGATGCAGTTGTCCGCCTTGTCGCGGACGACTTCCATTTCATATTCCTTCCAGCCGAGAACCGATTCCTCGATCAGCACTTCGGTGGTCGGCGAGGCATCGAGACCGCTGCCGATGATCTCGTAGAATTCGGTGCGGTTGTAGGCGATGCCGCCGCCGGTGCCGCCCATGGTGAAGGAGGGGCGGATGATGGCGGGCAGGCCGACATGGTCGAGCGCCGCACCGGCCATGCCGAGCGCGTGCGAGACATAACGCTGCTTGCGGTCGCCTTCGCCCAGCTGCCATTCGGTTTCCAGCTTGTCGAGCGCCGCATCGAGTTCGGCGCCGGAATATTTGGCCTTGACGACTTCGCGCTGTTCCTTGTGCAGGCGGCGGTCAAGGTCCTTCACCTCGGTGGCATTGGCCAGCATGGACTTGGGTGTTTCAAGACCGATCTTGGCCATGGCCTCGCGGAACAGCGCGCGGTCCTCGGCCTTGTCGATGGCTTCGGCATTGGCGCCGATCATTTCGACATTGTAGCGTTCGAGCACGCCCATGCGGCGCAGCGACAGGGCAGTGTTGAGCGCAGTCTGGCCGCCCATGGTCGGCAGCAGGGCGTCCGGACGCTCCTTGGCGATGATCTTGGCGACGACTTCCGGGGTGATCGGCTCGATGTAGGTGGCATCGGCCAGTTCCGGATCGGTCATGATGGTGGCCGGATTGGAATTGACGAGGATGACGCGGTAGCCTTCCTCTTTGAGCGCCTTGCAGGCCTGCGTGCCGGAATAATCGAACTCACATGCCTGACCGATGATGATCGGTCCTGCGCCGATGATCAGAATAGATTTGATGTCGGTGCGTTTTGGCATGGCTTCTTCCTATCAACAGCGTGCTGCACAAAAAACCGCACGGACTTGACCGTACGGGCAGACACAAAATTCCTAATGCGAGGCTAAGGCTGCCTTATAGGCAAAGCGATTGGATTACGTAACCCCAAAAACGCGCAAATCCATGCTTTTTCGCCGCAGTTTCGCATGGATCAGGTATGCGGCGGCGCTTTGCGCGCATCCGGGTCTGAAACAACGGGCGGACTCTGCATTATTCAGTCATGAAAATTGATCGTGAACTGATTGCAGCCAACAGTTGAAAATAGCATCGTGCATGGAACAAATAAGGGGCTATACTGTTGATGTGCAACATATCAGCGGCATGGCCGAGGGTTCATCTGGAGGTGGGTAATGCGCTGGCAAGGCGGTAGGCAAAGTGACAATGTTGAGGACCGCCGCACCGATGGTGATGATGGCGGCATTCCCGGCGGCATGGGCAATGGCGGCGGCTTCCGCTTTCCCAGTGGCGGCGGCATACAGTCCGTGCGCGGCGGCGGCATATCCGGTATCCTTGTGCTTGCGGCCATTTTCCTGTTCCTGAAATTCTGCACCAATATCGATCCGATGCAGATTCTGGTGGATGGCGGCATGATGGATCAATCATCGCCGGGCCAAAGCCAATCGCAGTCACCGGCCTCGCGCCCGGCGGCGCAGGCCAATGACCAGATGACCCAGTTCGTCAAGACCGTCCTGGCCGAGACCGAGGATGTCTGGAGCGGCATCTTCCAGGCGGAAGGCAAGCAGTATCCGCCGCCCACACTGGTGCTGTTTAATGGACAGACCCGTTCGGCCTGCGGTTCCGCCAGTGCGGCGAGCGGACCGTTCTATTGTCCGGGCGACCGCAAGGTCTATATCGATCTGAACTTCTACAACGAGCTGGACAAGAAGTTCGGCGCATCAGGCGACTTTGCCCAGGCCTATGTGCTTGCCCATGAAGTCGGTCACCACGTGCAGAACCTGATCGGTGTCCTGCCGAAGTTCAACCAGATGCGCCAGAACATGAGCGAGGCCGACGCCAATGCCATGTCCGTGCGGGTCGAACTGCAGGCGGATTGCTTTGCCGGTATCTGGGGGCATTTCACCCAGCAGAAGGGTATCCTTGAGGCAGGCGACCTGGAAGAAGCGCTGAATGCCGCCAAGCAGATCGGCGACGACACCCTGCAACGCAAGATGCAGGGCTATGTGGTTCCCGAAAGCTTCAACCACGGCACGTCTGCCCAGCGCAGCTCGTGGTTCAAGCGCGGCTTTGACAGCGGCAAGCTCGAAAGCTGCGACACGTTCAGCGGCGCGATCTGAGCGGCAAAGCGCGTGGTGCGTGGTTCGACACGCTCACCATGAGGATGGAGCGGATTGCAGGGTGTTATATCCTGCAATCCCCGCGTTTGCCGTTACATCAAACCACCCCCTCTGGGCTGCCGCTCCTCTTCCTCTTTGGCAGTACGTGTCAGGATATCTCCGTCCGTAGCGGTTTTCCGATCATGTTCACGTATTGTTTCGCTCGTAGAAATCGATTATGAGCATTTTCCGGATCAATTTCGCTCCGGAACGTCAAAAGTGAGTTTCGATGATTGATCCTGTCCTTGCCAAGCGCGGGCTGACTCTTGTCTTTGTCATGCTCCTTATGGATGTCATCGGCATTGCGATCATCGTGCCGGTCATGCCGGCCTATCTCGAACAGCTGACGGGATCGGATGTCAGCCATGCGGCGATTGACGGCGGCTGGCTGCTCTTCGTCTATGCTGCCATGCAGTTCGTTTTTGCCCCGCTGATCGGCAATCTGAGCGACCGTTTCGGCCGCCGTCCGGTGCTGCTTGCCTCGGTGTTCACCTTTGCCATCGACAATCTGATCTGCGCGCTCGCCACCAGTTTCGCCATGCTGTTCATCGGCCGCGTGCTGGCGGGCATCAGCGGCGCGAGCTTTTCCACCGCCTCCGCCTATATCGCCGATGTCAGCACGGACGAGAACCGCGCCAAGAATTTCGGCCTTCTCG
Source organism: Phyllobacterium sp. 22229 (assembly GCF_052056495.1). Taxonomy (NCBI): domain Bacteria; kingdom Pseudomonadati; phylum Pseudomonadota; class Alphaproteobacteria; order Hyphomicrobiales; family Phyllobacteriaceae; genus Phyllobacterium; species Phyllobacterium sp. 22229. Next base: position 19,877 of record NZ_JBQEPA010000029.1, on the reverse strand, counting down.
GCATTGCCTTCGGCGTGGGCTTTATCCTTGGTCCGATCATTGGCGGGCTGCTCGGTGAGTTCGGGCCGCGCGTGCCGTTCTTCGGCGCGGCGCTGATCGCCTTCCTCAATTTTCTCGTGGCCTATTTCTTCCTGCCGGAAACCCTTGAAACGAAGAACCGCCGGACGTTTGACTGGAAGCGCGCCAATCCGCTCGGCGCTCTCAAACAGATGCGCGGCCACCGGGGGATTCTGTGGATCGGCCTTGTCTTCTTCATGCTGACCCTTGGCCACATGGCCTATCCCTCCGTGTGGTCGTTCGTCGGCGCCTATCGCTATGACTGGAACCAGCGCGACATCGGCCTGTCGCTCGGCGTGTTCGGCATGGGCGGCGCGCTGGTCATGGGTTTCATCCTGCCGCGCGTCGTCGCACGCTTCGGCGAGTGGCGCACGGCGGTGATCGGGCTGGTTTTCACCGCGCTCGCCTTTTTTGGCTATGCCGCGGCGTGGCAGGGCTGGATGGTCTATGCGGTCATTGTCGCGACCTGCCTGGAAAGCCTGGCGGATCCGGCCATGCGCAGCATTGCCGCCGCCAAGGTTCCGCCGTCGGAGCAGGGCGAGTTGCAGGGCGCCATGACCAGTCTGTTCAGCATCACCAATGTGATCGGGCCGCTGATGTTTACCCAGATCTTTGCCATGTTCACCGCACCGGCAGCAGCGATCGCCTTTGGCGGCGCGCCCTATGTGCTGGGCGGGCTCTTCGTGGTGATCGCCGTCGCCGTCTTTGTCCTCAAGGTGGAGAAACCGGCTAATCCCGCGCACGAACTGCTGGAACCGGAGGCGCTGGTCTCGAGCGAAGCCTCATAACAAGCGCTTTTCGATCCGCTGCATGGCCCGTTCGAACACGGCAGGATCATCCAGCGCGCGGGCAAGAACCAATGCGCCCTGAATGTTGGCCACCGCTTCTTCCGCGAGGTCGATTGCCCGATCAGGGGCGTGGCCGGTCTTCTGCAAGCCTATCGCAAGCGCATTCCTCCATTCTGCGAAGTAGTCGAGGATGGCGCCGGCAAAGCGATCCCGAACATTGTCGAGGGCAAATGCGCCCACGACACAGATGCGGCATCCGGAATGAAAATAATCCGACACGGCCCGGCACATGGCACCGATGGCTGCGGCGGGATCGTCCGACTCGCGCAGAGGGCGATAAATCCGGTCTTCAAACCACGTATCGATATGGTGCAGGACCGCTGTTGCCATCTCTTCCTTGCCGCCGGGAAAGAAGTGGTAAAGGCTGCCGCGGCCAAGGCCGGTCTTGTCGCCGATGACGGCGAGGCTTGCTCCCTCAAAACCATATTCGCGAAAGATCTCGGCGAGAACAGGTATGATATCGGCGCGCTCGGTGATGGTTTTGGCCATGTTCAGAGGCCGAGTTCCGACAGGCCCGGATGGTCAGCCGGGCGGGAGGCGGCGCGGTCCCAGAAAAACTTCCGCTCGGATTCCCCGATTGGCAGATCGTTGATACAGGCAAAGCGCGTGCGCATCAGGCCATTCTCGTCAAACTCCCAGTTTTCGTTGCCATAGGCCCGGAACCAGTTGCCGGAATCATCATGGTATTCATAGGCAAACCGCACGGCGATGCGGTTGCCGGTGAAGGCCCATAGCTCCTTGATCAGGCGATAATCGAGCTCGCGGTTCCATTTGCGCGCAAGAAACGCGGCGATGGCATCGCGGCCCTTTATGAACTCGGCCCGGTTGCGCCAGTCGCTGTCCACGCTATAGGCGAGTGCCACCCGTTCGGGATTGCGGCTGTTCCAGCCATCCTCTGCGGCCCTGACCTTCAGGATCGCAGTTTCGCGGGTGAAGGGTGGGAGTGGCGGGCGTTGTTCCGGCATGGTCATCTCCGTGGTTTGTACTGATCGGTAAAGTCTGTATCGATAGGTACAATTGCCATCCATTGTTGTCAACGACGATCGCAGATTCACATGCGCCGCCTTTGACTGGCTGCGTCTTTGCGCTATGCAAAGGGTCCCGCCTGCCGAAACGAGGTTTCCATGTCCATTGAAAAACGTATTCCGCTCAATTCCGATGGTCTGTCGCTGTCCCGGCTGGTGCTGGGCGCCTGGCGGCTGCTCGATCAAGGCGCCAAGCCGTCCGCCGCCGGGGTGGCGCGCCTGATCGACGAGGCAATCGCGCTCGGCCTGACCAGTTTCGACCACGCCGATATCTATGGCAATTACGGTGTCGAGGCGGCTTTCGGCGCGGGTCTTGCCGGCTGGAGCGGCAAGCGCCAGTCGATCGAACTGATCACCAAATGCGATATTATGCTCACCTCCGACCAGCGCCCGGAAAACCGGGTGAAGCACTACGATACCAGCGCGGCGCATATCAAGGCGTCCGTCGACCGCTCGCTGCAGAATTTGAAGACCGATTATATCGACGTGCTTTTGCTGCACCGCCCCGATCCGCTGATGGATGCGGATGACACGGCGGCGGGATTGCAGGCGGTTGTGGAGGCCGGAAAGGTGCGCGCCGTGGGCGTGTCGAATTTCACGCCGCCGCAGATCGATCTGCTGGCTTCGCGCCTGCCGTTTGCCGTGGTGACCAACCAGATCGAGATGTCGGTCACCGCAACGGCGCCGCTCACCGATGGCAGCCTCGATCATGCCCAGCGGCTGCGCTATGCGCCGATGATCTGGTCACCGCTTGGCGGCGGCAGCCTGTTTACCGGCACGGGCGAGCAGGAACAGCGCGTGCGCGCTGCGTTGCAGGCCGTTGGCGCTGAACTCGGTGTCGATGATATCGCGGCGATTGCCATTGCCTGGCTGTTGCGCCATCCGGCGCGGCTTGTTCCGGTGCTTGGCAGCCTGAAGCCGGAGCGCCTGGCGAAAATGGTGGCGGCGCTCGATATCACGCTCGAGCGCCAGCAGTGGTTTGCCATCCTGAAAGCCAGTACCGGCCGGGATGTTGCCTGATCAGGCGGCCTGATCGCGCTCGGGCAGGGGCGCTAGACCGCGGCGGGCGCGGATCAGATTGGCGAAGCGGCGGAACAGGTAATGCGAGTCCTGCGGGCCGGGCGATGCTTCCGGATGGTGCTGCACCGAGAAAATGGCCTTGCCGGTGACACGCAGGCCGCAATTGCTGCCGTCGAACAGCGAGACGTGGGTTTCTTCAACGCCATCGGGCAGGGAATCCGCATCGACGGCAAAGCCGTGATTCATCGAAACGATCTCGACCTTGCCGGTTGTGTCATCACGCACCGGATGATTGGCGCCATGGTGGCCCTGATGCATTTTCTTGGTGTCGCCGCCGAGCGCCAGCGCCAGCATCTGGTGGCCAAGGCAGATGCCGAAGACGGGAATGTCGGTCTTGATCAGGTCCTGGATGGCCGGAACCGCGTATTTGCCTGTCGCAGCGGGATCGCCCGGGCCGTTCGACAGGAAAATCCCATCGGGCTTGTGGGCGAGCACATCGTCCGCCGTTGCCGTGGCCGGAACGATGGTGACCTTGGCGCCGAGACCGGCGATAAGGCGCAGGATGTTACGCTTGATGCCGTAGTCGATGGCAACCACGTGGAATTCCGGTGCGGTCTGCTGATCAAAACCCTCGTTCCACACCCATGGCTTCTCGGTCCAGACCGCGCTCTGGCCTGACGTGACGTCCTTGGCCAGATCGAGATCGAGCAGGCCGTGCCAGGCGGCGGCGCGTTTGGTCAGGGCAGGGATGTCGAACTTGCCTTCCGGATCGTGGGCGATGACGCCGTTGGGCATGCCCTTTTCGCGGATGAGGGCGGTGAGCGCACGGGTATCGACACCGGCAAGGGCGATCACGCCGCGCGCCTTCAGCCAATCGTCGAGATGTTCGGCGGCGCGGTAGCTCGAGGGTGCCGTGATGTCGGCCTTGAAGATGGCGCCGACGGCACCGGCGCGGTTGGCCGGGGTCAGGTCTTCAATGTCTTCCCTGTTGGTGCCGACATTGCCGATATGGGGGAAGGTGAAGGTGACGATCTGACCGGCATAGGAGGGATCGGTGAGGATTTCCTCGTAACCGGTGAGCGCGGTGTTGAAGCACACTTCCGCTTCGCAGGCGCCGGTTGCACCCAGTCCCTTGCCCTCGATCACCGTTCCATCGGCCAGAACCAGCACCGCTGTTGGCTTGAATTCTGTCCAGGCTGCGGTCTTTGCACCTGCGTCTGTCGTTATCGGGGCGGTCATGCGGCACTCCTGCGTGGGCTTGCGTCGTCGTTCTTCATTGGGCATTGAAAAATGCCGTTCGGTATTCCATATGACATGGCTGAACGCGGTGGTCGATTGACCTTACCACCGCTGCAACAACCCAAAATGTCTGGCTAGGTCACGGACCTTAGAGAAAACCGCGCTTCCGGTCAATTGCGACACGACAACTCTTCGTGGAAATCGGTGCCGAACCGGCCCGCCGCGATGATTGATTTCGTTCGGACCCGCCGGTAGGGTGCTGACACAACAGGAGAGTAAAGCCATGCGCGATACCATCGCCGGGGCACTGACAACCGCCATCAAGGCACAGGACAAGCGCCGCGTCTCGACGCTACGCCTGATCATGGCCGCCATTCAGGATCGGGATATTCTCAATCGCGGATCGGGCAAGGACCCGGTCACGAGCGATGAGATCAGCGCGATTCTGGCCAAGATGATCAAGCAGCGCGAGGAATCCGCGAAGCTGTACGAGGACGGCAACCGTCTTGAGCTTGCCGAGCAGGAGCGCAGCGAGATCGAGATCATCCGGGGCTTCCTGCCCAAGCAGCTGGGCGACGAGGATATCCGCCAGGCCTGCTCGCAGGTTATCGAGGAAATCGGCGCGGGCGGCCTGCGCGACATGGGCAAGTGCATGAATGCGCTGAAGGAAAAATACGCCGGCCAGATGGATTTCACCAAGGCCAGCGGTATCGTCAAGGAAATCCTGCAGTAAGCTGCCGGTTACGCAAGCAGGTGCGGGACGTGCAGCCGCCGTTTCAGCAATGGGCTGAAACGGCGGTTTCCATTGGTACGGGTGCCGGCGAGCGGGCGTTGCGGTACACCATCACGGCGATCATCAGGGCGGCCACGCCAGCGCCGATGGAGACGCAGAACCCGGACCGGGCGCCATAGGCGTCGATCACCAGTCCGGACAGGGACGAGCCCAGCGCCATTCCGATGCCGATGCCCGTCATTGCCCATGTGATGCCTTCGGTGAGTTTGGACGCCGGCACGAGACGCTCGATCAGCCCCATGGAGATGATGATGGTGGGCGACACGGCGGCACCGGCCAGGAACAGGATCACCGCAAGCATCGGGATGCTGGTCACGAACAGCAGCGGCAAAGTCGTCAGCATGGCCAGCGCGATGGCATAGAGGAACTGCGTTGCCAGCGGCCGCCTGAATTTGAGCGTGCCGAAGACAAGGCCGATGATCAGCGATCCGGCGGCGTAGCTGGCCAGAACGATGCTGGCGGCTGCCTTCTGGCCCTGTTCCCCGGCAAAGGCGATGGCCGTCACCTCGGCGGTGCCGAAAATGGCGCCGATGGCCACCAGCGTCAACACGATCCATTGCAGCGGGCGCAGGCGGATAACCGATGTTCCCTTGCTCTTGTCCTGCGCATGAACAGGCGGTTCCGTCGAACGCTGGGCAATGAACAGCAGCGTGCCGACGGTCAGGAACAGCGTTGCCGCCAGCGGGCCGGCTTCCGGAAAGAGTGCAACGCTCAGCCCGATCGAAACGATGGGCCCAACCATGTAGACAATTTCATCGACAACCGATTCCAGCGCGAAGGCGGTGTGGAGTTTTGGTGTGTCGCGATAGATCGCCGTCCAGCGCGCCCGCACCATCGCGGATATGCTGGGCATGAAGCCAGCCGATATGGCGAACAGAAACAGCATCCAGCTCGATGCGCCATAGCGCGCCGACAGCATCAGCGCCGTCAGTGCCAGCACGGTGATGACCGTGACGGGCGGAAGGACGCGGCGCTGTCCGTAGCGGTCGATCAGGCGCGAGATTTGCGGGGCGATCAAGGCGTTGGACAGGGCAAAGGCGGCCGATACGGCACCGGCCAGCCAATAGGTGCCATGGGTCTGCGACAGCATGGTGACGATGCCGAGCGTGATCATCGACACGGGCAGGCGGGCGATCAGGCCGGAGGCGGAGAAGGCGAAACTGCCCGGCGCCTTGAAGATATCCCGGTATGGATTGGTCATGGTGAACATTCCCTTGTGCAGCGGGCGTATAATAACATACGCAGCGTATGTCGATGTATTAGTTGCATACGAGACGTATGTCAATTAATATACGCAGCGTATGTAAAGGGAATTCATAAAATGCACAGACCCCGGGCTGAAATGATTGCGCAAACGCGAGCCAAGCTGGTTGCGGCGGCGCGACAGGCTTTTGGCACGGCGGGCTATGCCGATGCGTCCATGGATGACTTCACATCGGCTGTCGGCCTGACGCGCGGTGCGCTGTATCACCATTTCGGCGACAAGAAGGGTCTGCTTGAAGCGGTTATTGCCGAGATCGACGCGGAAATGGATGCGCGCCTGCTTGCCGTCTCCAGCCGGTCGCAGAGCCAGTGGCAGGGGTTTGTCGACGAATGCACCGCCTATCTGGAAATGGCGCTCGAGCCGGAAATCCAGCGCATCGTGCTGCGCGATGGCCCCTCCGTGCTCGGCGATCCCGCCACTTGGCCCAACCAGAACAAGTGCATCCTTTCCATGTCGGCCAATCTGAAGCGCCTGAGCGAGGACGGCATCATACGGCCGGGCGATCCAGAGGCGCTGGCGCGCCTGCTCAATGGCGCCCTGCTGCATGCGGCGTCGTGGATCGCCAATTCACCCGAACCGGAAGCCACATCGCGCCGGGCAGTGGAAGGCATCAAGGATCTGCTGAACGGCCTGCTGCGTTTTCCCGTTGCCACGCCCGCAATTGCGTCTGGCCATTGAACGAGGAGAATGACGGGCGGTCCTTGGAACGCGGGTCTTGGGGTAGTCTGTATGCGATGCTTGCGATCCAAGGACCACCCGCCCCGGCGCTTTTTCAAGTTTTGCCCGGTGTATCACCACCGGGCCAAACCTCCCCGGCCTAACAGGTTTTCCTCCCTGCATGGCCGAAGCGCCGATCCTTTCCCGACTTTCGAAGGTTTCCGGAAGCATTCCCGCCGGAAAGGACGAGGAGAAGGATAAGCGAGGATGGGAGAACGTGGATAAGTTGGTGTTGAATTTCTTATAAAACAACAGCTTGGCTGTTCCCACCCCCCTCTGTCCTGCCGGACATCTCCCCCACAAGGGGGGAGATCAGCTTTCATTGCTGTTTCAGCCAATCTTCAACATTGAAGACAACGGAAAGCCGTTCATGCCAATGTGATCTCCCCCCTTGTGGGGGGTCCGAAGGACGGGCGAGACCCGTGGCTCGCCCCGGAGGGCGGCAGCCCAGAGGGGGGTAAGGAGCGACAATTCAGTTGTTCAGCGCGCGCAGCCGTGTGGTGTTGAGCAGGCCCTGTTCCTCCAGCACCGGATAGGCCATGGCGGCGAGCAGCGAGTTGATCTGCTTCAGGTCGCGGATGGTATCGAGGTGGATCGAGCTGGTCTCCAGGCTGCGCAGTGTTCCCTCGCGCAGGCGGCTGAAATGGCGCTGGCTGCTCTGCTTTTCCAGATCGCGCAGGTGATCCTTTTCCAGCACCAGCTGGTGCGCCATCTCACTGTCGCGCGACACCAGCACGTTGAACGCCATGCGTGCATTGGTCAGGACCTTTGCGTGGAAGTTGCTGAGTTCCAGCCAGCCCTCATCGGTGAATTTCAGCTTGCGGTCCATCTTCTTCTGCACCAGCGCGAGCATGTTGCGCACGATGATATCGCCGACCTGTTCGAGCTTGACGCAGGCGCCGAGCAGTTCCTGGGCCCGGCTGACCTCCTGCGGCGACAGGGCGCGCGTCGTCAGCTTGGCGAGATAAAGCTTGATCGCGGCATGCTTGCGGTCGACCTTGTCATCAAGGCCCGACAATTCGTCGATGCGCGCCTGCTCGGGATTCTCGTAGAGCCCGATGATCCGCTGCAGCATGATTTCCACGGTTTCGCAGACACGCACGGTCTCGCGCGTGGCATTGGCAAGGGCAAGGCTCGGCGCATCGAGCACGCTTTCATCAAGCGCGCTGAGTTCCGCCTGCTCCAGCGACGGGGCCTGCGGGACGGGGGCATTGAGCGCAACAATGGCCTTGGTGGCCTTCAGGACAAGACCGGACAGCGGCACGCCGGCGAGCAGGATGATGATGTTGAAGAGGATATGCGCATGGATGATCTGGTCAGCCGGCGCCGCACCGAGGAAGGCCACCGACGGCTTGAAGGTGAGATAGGCAATGAGGATGATGAGGGAACCGGCGCCGCGCATCAACAGGTTGCCCATCGGCACGATCCGCGCCTGTGGCGCGGCGTTGCGGGTCAGCAGCGGCGCGATGAAGGACGAGCCGAGATTGACGCCGAACACCATGACGACGCCGAGTTCCGGATCGATGAGGCCGCGCGATGCGAACGTGACGAGCAGCAAAATGGCGGCGATGCTGGAATGGAACAGCCACGTCATCAGCGCCGCCAGCATGAAGGCGGTGACCGGGTCGGTGCTCAGATAGCTGACGATGACAGGCAGAAGGTCGCTGTTGCGCAGCGGCTCGGTGGCCTGGCCGGTCATCTCGAGCGACAGGACGAGCAGGCCGATGCCGACGAGAATGCGGCCGATCTGGCGCCAGTCGCCGCGCTCGGTCGACATGAAGATGACGGTACCGGCAAGCAGGCACAAAGGCACCAGCAGCGTGAGATCAAAGCTCAGGATCAGGACGACGAGCGCCGAGCCGACCTCGGCGCCGCGCACCGCCATCAGCCCGGAAATGCCGCTGACAATGCCGGACCCGACGAAGGAGCCGACGAGCAGGCTGACGGCGGTCGAGCTTTGCAGCGCAATCGACAGCATCGTGCCCCAGAGGACGGCAAGGACGGGATTGTGCAGCACACCGCGCAGGCTCTGGCGCATGCGTTCGCCATAGGCGCGCTCGACGCCGGTGCGCACCATGCGTGTCGCCCACAGCAGAAGGGCCACCGCACCTGCAAGATGCAATAAAACTGTCGAACCGTTCACTTGAGCCAATCCTAACGAGGTGGAAAAATGCGGTATACAACCAGACCAATTCTAGTTGCCAATTATTAAGATAACATATCAATCCAAAAGGGGAAAAAATATGTTCCGGCTAAGAAAAAATATGTCGCATTTGACAAAGTGTAACAGTTTTATGACAGCTTTTACCTGCATCCTATATGATAAGCCGGCTTTTCAATATCCGATCCGGTAATTAAATCAAAAAGATAGGATGAGCAGGGGATGACCGGCTTGCAGACCTTTCACCGCCCCACGATATGATGCAATATGGGACCGGTTCTGCAGACAGCTGTGGAAACCGTGAAAAATGGAGGCATTCGGGGCTCAGGCCCGGGAATCGCCGGATTGAGTGAACGAAGAACAGCATGCGATTTCCGCCGTCCTTTCTCGATGAGATCAGGGAGCGTGTACCGATTTCCAGTGTGATCGGCACGCGGGTGTCCTTCGACCGGAAAAAAACCAATGCGCCGAAGGGCGATTTCTGGGCGTGCTGCCCGTTTCATGGCGAGAAATCGCCAAGCTTCCACTGCGAGGACCGCAAGGGCCGCTACCACTGCTTCGGCTGCGGGGTGACGGGCGACCACTTCAAGTTTCTCACGGAGCTTGAGGGGCTGAGCTTTCCCGAAGCGGTGCAGCGCGTGGCTGACATGGCGGGTATTCCCATGCCGGCGCGCGATGCCGAAATGGAAATGCGCGAGGCCAAGCGCGCCACGCTCTATGACGTCATGGACATGGCGACGAAATTCTTCGAGGAGCAGCTGCAGTCGGCTGCGGGCGCCAAGGCGCGGGCCTACCTGCGCGACCGCGGCCTGTCGGCGGCGACGCAGCATGCCTACCGGCTGGGTTATTCGCCGGAAAGCCGCAATGCGCTGAAGGAGCATCTGGCGCTGAAGGGCGCAACGCGCGAACAGATCGAGGCCTGCGGCCTCGTGGTCTATGGCGACGACAAGCCGGTCTCCTATGACCGCTTCCGCGACCGCATCATGTTCCCGATCGAGGATCTGCGCGGGCGGGTCATCGCTTTCGGCGGCCGGGCGCTGACGCCCAATGCCCCGGCCAAATATCTCAATTCCAACGAGACCGAGCTGTTTCACAAGGGCAAGGTGCTGTTCAACGCCCTGCGCGCCCGGCGGGCCGCGCAGCCGCAGGCGGGGCAGGCCGCCAAGGCCGTGATTGCGGTCGAAGGCTATATGGACGTCATTGCGCTGGCGCAGGCGGGTTTCGGTCAGGCGGTTGCGCCGCTCGGCACGGCGCTGACGGAAGACCAGCTCGATCTGCTCTGGCGCATGTCGCCGGAGCCGGTGCTGTGTTTCGACGGCGATCAGGCCGGGATCAAGGCGGCCTACCGCGCCATCGATCTGGCCATGCCGGCGCTGAAGCCGGGCCGGTCGCTGCGCTTTGCCGTGCTGCCGGAAGGCAAGGATCCCGATGACCTCGTCAAGGCATCGGGCCCGCAGGCCTTCCAGGCCGTATTGGACGATGCCCGGCCGCTCGCCGACATGCTGTGGGCGCGCGAGACCAGCGGCGGCGTTTTCGACACGCCGGAGCGGCGCGCCGAACTGGAATCCCGGCTCAAGCAGATGACGGCGCTGATTGCCGACGAGAATGTGCGCCGCCACTATGCCCAGGATGTGCGCGACCGCATCCAGCAGTTCTTCGGCTCGAACCAGCGCGGCGGCAACAACCGGCGCGATGGCGACCAGCGCGGCAATGGCCAGAATGGTTATGGCGGCCAGAATGGCTATGGCCAGAGGGGCAGGGGCGCGGCTTCGGGGCGGCTCGCCGTTTCCGACAGTCTTGCCCGCTCGGTACTGGTAAAGACCACGTCGGCGGCGCCGCCGCTGCGCGAGACCGCCATATTGATGACCCTGTTCAACCATCCCCGGCTGATCGAAGAGGATTTCGAAACGGTGGTGCGGCTGGAATTCAGCCACCCGGACCTCAAGCGCTTCCATTCCGCCATGCTCAATGCCCTGGCCGAGCACCACGTGGTGGACGGGCTGGAAATGCGCAAGGCCATGGCGGATGCCGGACATGGCACGCTGATCGAGGCGCTCGAGGCGCTCGTGCGGCGCGCCCGCATGTGGACCGCCACGGCGGAAGCGGCGGAAGAGGATGCGCTGGAAGCATTGCGGCAGGCCGTTCACTTGCATCAGCGCGCAAGCACACTACATAAAGAGCTGAAAGTAGCTGAAACCGCGTTGGCGACGGAAACGACCGACGAAAACCTCAACCGGCTGCTCGATATTCAGAACGACATCCGCAACGCCCAGGCGACGGAAGCACTGATCGAGGGCTTTGGAATCCCGTCCGGACGGTCCGGAAAGGGTTTTTGACGAAATTGATTCGCTTTTTTGCCGCGAATCAGTTGAGTCGGGGTTGACGTGGGTCAATAATGACGGAATCAGATTGCGCGGAATTGAAAATATTGGGTTGATGTTTGTAGGTTTGGCTGAAAAACCGGCAAATACGGCAAATATACAATGTGCTCGCCATCGGAATAACAAGGTTAATCCGGCATTAACGGGATTTCGGCTAGTCGATCATTTATTACCTTGACGCTGTAGGGGAACCGGTGCGCCACCGCACTCGTTGGTTCCCATGCATGAACAAAGCGAAACGTCGCTTGGAGACATAGAATATGGCAACGAAAGCAAAGGAAAACGAAGAAGTAGAAGTCGAGCGCGAAGGCGCGCCGGACGGACCGCTTCTCGACCTTTCCGATGACGCTGTCAAGAAGATGATCAAGCTCGCCAAGAAGCGCGGCTATGTGACGATGGACGAGCTCAATGCCGTTCTGCCGTCCGAAGAGGTCACTTCCGAACAGATCGAAGACACGATGGCCATGCTCAGTGACATGGGCATCAACGTTGTCGAAGACGACGAGCAGGATGCGGACGCCGAAGAAGCTGACAACAGCGACGACGAGAGCGATGCCCGCGAGCTTGCCGACGCAACCGGCACCGCCGTTGCACCGACCACGACCAAGAAAGAGCCGACCGACCGCACCGATGACCCCGTGCGCATGTATCTGCGCGAGATGGGCACTGTCGAGCTTCTGTCGCGCGAAGGCGAAATCGCCATCGCCAAGCGCATCGAGGCCGGGCGCGAGACGATGATATCCGGGCTGTGCGAAAGCCCGCTGACCTTCCAGGCCATCATCATCTGGCGCGATGCCTTGAACGACTCGCAGATTCTGCTGCGCGAAATCATCGATCTCGAAACCACCTATGCCGGTCCCGAGGCCAAGCAGGCTCCGGTGATCGAGCGCGTCGAGGAAGAAAAGCCGGCTGCCGGCAATGACCGCTCGCGCAGCCGCCGCGACGATGACGACATCACCAATGTCGGCGGCGATACGCCCGTTGAAGACGATGATGACGAGGATGATGAAGCCAATCTGTCGCTTGCCGCGATGGAAGCCGAGCTGCGTCCGCAGGTCATGGAAACGCTCGACGTCATCGCCGACACCTACAAGAAGCTGCGCAAGCTGCAGGACCAGCAGGTGGAAAACCGCCTCGCTGCTTCCGGTTCGCTGTCGCCAAGCCAGGAGCGCCGCTACAAGGAATTGAAGGATCAGCTGATCAAGGCGGTGAAGTCGCTGTCGCTGAACCAGAACCGCATCGAAGCGCTGGTTGCCCAGCTCTACGACATCAACAAGCGTCTGGTGCAGAACGAAGGCCGTCTGCTGCGTCTTGCCGAATCCTATGGCGTGCGCCGCGAGGACTTCCTGAAGGAATATCAGGGCAACGAACTTGACCCGAACTGGCTGAAGGCCGTTTCCAACCTGACCACCCGTGGCTGGAAAGAGTTCACCAAGAACGAAAAAGACACGATCAAGAACCTGCGCACGGAAATCCAGAACATGGCGCAGGAAACTGCGATCTCGATTTCGGAATTCCGCCGCATCGTCAACCAGGTGCAGAAGGGCGAGCGCGAAGCGGCTCTCGCCAAGAAGGAAATGGTCGAGGCAAACCTGCGTCTCGTGATTTCCATCGCCAAGAAGTACACCAATCGCGGCCTGCAGTTCCTCGATCTCATTCAGGAAGGCAATATCGGCCTGATGAAGGCGGTCGACAAGTTCGAGTACCGCCGCGGCTACAAGTTCTCGACCTATGCGACCTGGTGGATTCGTCAGGCGATCACCCGTTCGATCGCCGATCAGGCCCGCACCATCCGTATTCCGGTGCACATGATCGAGACGATCAACAAGATCGTCCGGACATCGCGCCAGATGCTGCATGAAATCGGCCGCGAACCGACGCCGGAAGAACTGGCGGAAAAGCTGGCCATGCCGCTGGAAAAAGTGCGCAAGGTGCTGAAGATCGCCAAGGAACCGATTTCGCTGGAAACACCGGTGGGTGACGAAGAAGATTCACACCTCGGCGATTTCATCGAGGACAAGAATGCGCTCCTGCCGATCGATGCGGCCATCCAGGCCAATCTGCGCGACACGACAACCCGTGTTCTCGCTTCGCTGACGCCGCGCGAGGAACGTGTCCTGCGCATGCGCTTCGGCATCGGCATGAACACCGACCATACGCTTGAGGAAGTCGGCCAGCAGTTCTCGGTGACGCGCGAGCGTATCCGCCAGATCGAAGCCAAGGCGCTGCGCAAGCTCAAGCATCCGAGCCGCTCGCGCAAGCTGCGCAGCTTCCTCGACAGCTAAGCTACGGGCAATCGCTGGAAATGAAAACGGGATGGGTGAAAACCCATCCCGTTTTGCTTTGCGGGACCAGCCGCCGGCGGAAAGGCGAGGGCAGACAAGAAAAAGCCCGGAAAAATCCGGGCTTTTGATGGTCAGAGCGAAGGCTCGTTGGATTTTTTCCCGCCCTTGTCCTTGGCCATGATCTTGTCGATATAGGCGAGGAACAGCGCGGAGAAGACGAAAGCGAGGTGGATCACCGTGAACCACGTCAGCTGTTCCGTCGTGTATTTGGTCAGGTTGAGGAACACCTGCAGGAGATGGATCGACGAGATGGCGACGATGGTCGATGCCACCTTGATCTTGAGCGAACCGGCGTCGATGGTTCCCAGCCAATGCACGTCATCGGCCTGGTCAAAGCGGCTGACAAAATTTTCGTAGCCGGAGATGATGACCATCACCACGAGGCTGGCGACCAGCGCGGCATCGATCAGCCCCAGCATTTTGAGGATTGTGTCGGTTTCGTCGAGGCTCGTCACCTTCATGACGAAGTCCAAGAGCTTTCCGGCAAAGGAGAAGGCATAGATGGCCAGAGCCACCGCAAGGCCGAGATAGAAGACGACAAGCAGCCAGCGCGACGCAAGGATGATGTTTTCGATGAATATTTCGATACGTTTCATAGGCAGGGTCCGGTTGATGTTGTGCATGAGATAGCGATGCCGGTGACGAACTCAAGACAAAACCGCCGGCAATCACAAAAAACCCGGACCGAAGTCCGGGTTTTTGCATGACAGCCTGCGGATCAGGCTATTTGCTGGCCAGCGGCTGCACCAGCGGGGTGATGCGGCGGATGGCAACGCGGCGGTTCTGCTGCTCGGGACCGTCGGTCTTGATCTTCAGATAGCGTTCGCCATAGCCCTGCGTCGCCATGTTTTCCGGCGGGATGCCGAAGACATTGGTCAGCGCCTGGGCGACCGATTCAGCCCGCTTGTCCGACAGCACGAGATTGGCCTGATCGGACCCGACGGCATCCGTGTGGCCTTCGATCAGGAAGGTTTCCGCCGGGTTCTTCTTCAGGATCTCGGCCATGGCCTTGGCAACGCTGTCGAGATGCGGGATCTGGTCTTCGGTGATATCGGCCGAACCGAACTTGAAGGTGATGGTGTCCAGATCGATGCGGCGGACCTTGTCGCGGATACGGGCCGAGCGCTTGACCTCGTCGACCGAGTAGATGCGTTCGACGCGCTCCACCGGCGGGCGGGAGAAGAAGTCATAGACTTCCGTTTCCGGCACCTGGTCGGCATCGAGGATATAGTCGGCGATCGGGATATCAAGCACGAGCGGCGGCAGATCAAGGCCGGGATCGCGCCATTCATAGCGCTCTTCACGGTCGTAGTCCGGCGTGTAGCTCAGCAGAACCTCACGCCCGTCGGGCATGACGCGCGAGCGCTGGATCACATCGCCATAGCGGTTGCGGATCGTGACGACCTGAACGCCATTGTCGCGCACGATGGTTTCGCGGGTGCGGTTGCGCGGCAGGTTCTCATAATAGACGTCCTGCGCATCGCGCGACATGCGCGGACGGTCGGAGCTTTCCACGAAGATGTTGTTGTTGACTTCAACGATGGTGCGGTTGTCGATCTGCTTGATCACCTGCACGTCGGCCGGGCGCTCCTCGCGCGGCGCCTGCTTGATACGGGTGCCTTCCTCGGTGCGGATGGGCTCGATCTTGACCGGGACAAGTGCCTTCTGCACGTCCGCGTCGTTCTTGGGCGGCGGTGCGGGCGGGGTGGCCGGAACCTGAACAGCGGGCTGCTGGACAACCGGCTTTTCTCCAGCCGGCTTGTCGGCGGTCTGGCCGCCCGTGCCCTTGACCGGCGGTGCCGGTTTCTGGCTGTCGAGCACCGGCGCGGCATTTTCCGGCAAGGGCGAGGGTTCCTTCGGTGCGGGCTTTCCGGCTTCGACAGGGGTTGCGGGTTTTTCAACGGCTGGTTTTTCGCCCGCTGCGGGTTCGGTGACCGGCGCAGGCTTTTCAGCAGTTGGTTTTGCGGGCGCAGGCTGTTCGGCCGCAGGCTTCTGGCCTTCGACCGGCTTGGCCGGCTTTTCGCCCGCTGCGGGTTCGGTGACCGGCGCAGGCTTTTCAGCAGTTGGTTTTGCGGACGCGGGCTGTTCGGCCGCAGGCTTCTGGCCTTCGACCGGCTTGGCCGGTTTTTCGCCCGCTGCGGGTTCGGTGACCGGCGCAGGCTTTTCAGCAGTTGGTTTTGCGGGCGCGGGCTGTTCGGCCGCAGGCTTCTGGCCTTCGACCGGCTTGGCCGGCTTTTCACCCGCTGCAGGTTCGGTGACCGGCGCAGGTTTTTCAACGGCGGGTTGTTCCGGTGCAGGCTTCTGCGGCTTGGGCTGTGCCGGTTTTTCGGCGGGCTGTTCGGCGGCCGGGGCTTCCTTGGCCGCCTTGTCGGCTGCCTTCTTGGCCTGTTCAGCCTCTTGCGCAGCGGCGGCCTTGGCAGCCTGCGCCTCTTCAGCGGCCTTCTGCTTGGCCTCTGCTTCCTGGGCCTTCTGCTGCTCGGCTGCTTTCTGTGCTTCGGCCTGAGCGGCGCGCTTGGCCTGTTCGGCTTCCTGGGCGGCGGCTTTTTCGGCAGCCTTGGCGGCCTGCGCCTCTTCAGCCGCTTTCTGCTTGGCCTGCGCTTCTATCGCCTTCTGCTGCTCGGCCGCCTTCTGCGCTTCTTCCTGGGCGGCGCGCTTGGCCTCCTGGGCGCGTTCGGCTGCCTGCGCTTCGGCGGCATGGGCGGCTTCCTCGGCCCGTTTCTTGGCCAGTTCTTCCGCCTGCTGCTGGGCATGGGCCGCAGCGGCAGCGTCCTTTTCCGCGCGCTGCTTTGCTTCTTCGGCACGGGCGGCGGCTTCGTGCTCGGCTGCCTTTTGTGCTTCTTCCTGCTGCTTCTTCGCTTGTTCGGCAGCCGGATCCGCTTCGGCCTGGGCCATCAGCAGCGGTGCTTCATTGGTGTTGGAGGAGATGTAGGGGCGAGGGAGAGGCGACTGTTCGGCCATCGCCGAGGGCGAGGAGAACAGGATTGCTGTCGAAGCAAAAAAGAGCGCTGTACGTTTCATTGTCATCCCTGTCTTGCGTTCCCTCTCAAGGAACCATGTCAAATGTTTGTGACCGCAGGTTGTGCCAGCTTTGTGGCAGCCGATTGTCCATCGCGGCCTTCTCACCAGATTCCTTGGGCCTTTCACCGGTACATATGTGATCCTGCCCGAATCCGATTACAGCAAGATTGCACGGGCGCGCCTGTATCCCGTGTGAAGGCACTGTTCATCTTGCGTTCATGCAAAACTCTGGACGCGGCGCCGCGGCCGATGTATTGCAGCGCATGCCCAAGGAACCATTCTGGAAAACCAAGACGCTCGACGAGCTGAACCGCTCGGAATGGGAGAGCCTGTGTGACGGCTGCGGCCGCTGCTGCCTGCACAAGCTCGAGGATGAAGATACCGAAGAAATCTATTTCACCACCGTGGCCTGCACCCTGCTCGACGCGGGGACCTGCCAGTGCTCGGATTATGTGCACCGCAAGAAGAAAGTTCCCGATTGCGTCTTCCTGACCCCGGAAATCGTGCGCGAGGTCGACTGGCTGCCCGATACCTGCGGCTACCGGCTGATCGACGAGGGAAAAGATCTGTACTGGTGGCATCCGCTGGTTTCGGGCAGCATGGAAACCGTGCACGAGGCCGGCATTTCGGTGCGCGGCAAGGTTACCGCCTATGATCACGATCTGAAGACGGACGAAGATTATTTCGACCATATGATGATGGCGGAATCGCCTTCTTTGGAAAATTAATTCTACTGAACGGGAGATGAACGGCGCGTTGAAGCTTTGTTCAGGTGAATAGTGGAACAAACGGTCACCTTCCGGACGTCCCGGTCCGGAATAACAACCAACAAAGGAGAAACGCCCATGTCCCGCATGTCCATCAAGATGCTCGCCGTGACCGCTGCTCTCGGGCTCGGTTCCGTGTTTGGCGTGAGTGCCGCCTCGGCAGCGCCTGTCGCATCGTCCATGGCTGATGCCGCCGGTCCGGTGTCCAATATCGTCAAGGCCGATCACCGCTATGGCCACCGCTATCATGGCGGCTATCGTCCCGTCCGCGCCTGCAGCGTCAACCAGGCCCTGAACAAGGCAAGCCGCATGGGTATCCGCAACCCGCGCGCCGTCGTCAACCGCAACGTGGTCCGTGTCACCGGCTGGCGCTATGGTCATCGCTCGGCCGTTGTCTTCGCCCGTGCACCGGGTTGCCCGGTCATCCGCTGATTTCATCTGCACATGTAATGTATGCGCAGGGCGAAAGTTGTACCTTTCGCCCTATTGCGCCCATAATCGGCTGCGACGCAGCTGTGTCACTTCATCTTGGGGAGATCATCCATGACACCAAAATTTCTAGCCGTGGCTTTTGCCGCAACCGCAATGATGGCCGTTCCGTTCGCTGCCATGGCAGAGGAAGCACCGCGCCCGCGCATTACGGTAAGCGGGGAAGGCGAAGCCACTGCTGCGCCTGACATGGCTATCGTTTCACTCGTCGTGCTGCAGGAAAAGCCGACCGCTCGGGAAGCTTTGACCGCCAACAACGAGACCATGGCCAAGGTTCTCGACGCGATGAAGAAGGCTGGAATCGCCGAGCGCGACCTGCAGACATCGGGTTTCAATATCGATCCGCGCTATGTCTATCCGGAAAACAAGCAGGGCCAGCCGCCGCAGGCACCGAAGATCGTCGGCTATGCCGTCTCCAATTCGCTGTCCGTGCGGGTGCGTGACCTGAAGAAGGTCGGTGAGATTCTCGACCAGTCCGTCACATTGGGCGTCAACCAGGGCGGCAACCTGACATTCACCAATGACAAGCCGGAGACAATCGTCGAGGAAGCGCGCAAGAAGGCCGTGGCCAATGCCATTGCCAAGGCGAAGACCCTGACAGCTGCGGCCGGCGTGGAAGTCGGCAAGGTCATCGAGATCAGCGAACAGACGTTCCAGCCGCGCCCCTATGGCGGTGCACCGCGTGCCAAGATGATGGCGGCCGAAGCATCCGATTCGGTTCCGGTGGCGGCGGGCGAGAACAGCTACAATGTCACGGTCAATGTGACGTTCGAACTGAAGAACTAAATCCGGCGACGAGCCAAAAAAATGAAAAGGGTGCCGCAAGGCACCCTTTTTGTTTGCGCGTACAAGCGGCCGGTCAATCGTTGGCGGCGCGCATCCAGTAGGAAATATCCTTCCAGTCGGCGAAGACGGCGCTCGCGCCCTTGTCAAGCAGGGTCTGGGCGTGGGCCGTGTAGGTGTGGCCGCCCCCGGTATAGCCGATGGCCGTCATACCAGCCGCCACGGCGCCTTCGACACCATAGGGCGAATCCTCGATGACAACGCAGGCCGATGGTTCGTGGCCCATCTCCTTGGCCGCGTGCAGGAACAGGTCCGGCGCGGGCTTGCCGCGCTTGACCATGGACGAGCTGTAGATCGCTTCGCCGAAATATCCGGCAAGGTCCGTGGTTTTCAGGCTGAAGTGAATGCGCTCCAGCGACGATGACGAGGCAACGCAGCGGGGCGTTTCCAATCCCGCGAGCAGGGCGGCTATTCCGGCCGTCGGCTGCAGGAACTGGCTGAAGACCTGTTTCGTCTCCGGCCACAGCCCGGCTTCACCCGCATCGGACAGGTGAAAGCCGGTCAGCTCGCCGATTCGCCGGATGATATCGGCCTGCTTCATGCCGACGCACTGGGCGATGGTGCCTGCGGGCAGGTCCATTCCATGGCTGGCGTAAACATTGTGATAGGCCAGTTCCGCCAGCGGCTCGCTGTCCACCAGCACGCCGTCACAATCAAAAACGATCAGATCAAACCTGTTTTGCGGCATTTCCATCTCTCTTCCGGGTCTGTGTTCCATGGGTCGACGCCGTTGTTACGGGATCATCCTTATAATGCACATAGGTGTTGACTAAAATACAAATGTTCAATATTCGATTGGCAGGATGAGAATGGTTTCCGGCATCGCACCGGAAGCCTTTTGAGGAGCGATTTCAGCATGGCGAGCAATGTAGCATTGACGGGACTGGCGCGGGACATGCAGGCGCGGGCG